>DASWKU010000221.1:0-3097 GCA_036396455.1 Flavobacteriaceae bacterium | reverse complement strand
GACCCTGGAACAAACCATTGCATATTTAAATGCAAAAACCCTTTTAAACTTTAAATTTATAGATCAACGCTACATCACGGTTTCAGTCATTGATAAGCATATCAACATTTGTGGCTATGTGTTGGATTTAGAAAAAAACACGCCACTTTTTGGTGCATCAATTGCCGTAAATAATACCGATATGGGCGATGTTGCAGATACTGAAGGTCGGTTTCAGCTAAATGATATTCCCGTTAATTCAATATTGACCATTTCTTTTTTAGGATTCGAAAGCAAACTGCTTGAGAGCAAAGCGTTATTTTCCCCTAATGGCGACTGTAGACAGATTTTTCTTTCCGAGAATACCGAAGAGCTCAATCAGGTTATTATTACCAAATTTTTAACTACCGGTTTACAAAAACTATGGGATGGAAGTACCGTATTGAATACAGAAGCCTTTGGGATTTTACCCGGACTTATTGAACCCGATATTTTGCAATCCATACAAGCGTTACCAGGAGTTGAAAGTACCGATGAAAGTATTGCCAATATCAATGTACGGGGTGGTACCAACGATCAAAACCTTGTGCTTTGGGACGGTATCAAAATGTATCATTCCGGACATTTTTTTGGATTGATTTCAGCTTATAATCCAAATTTGACCAATAAAGTCGTCGTTACCAAAAATGGAACCAGTAGTGAGTACAGTGACGGGGTGTCCAGTACCATCAATATCTTTACAAAAGATACGATCAATGACCAAATTAAAGGAGGTTTTGGAGTGAATTTGATAAGTGCCGATGCCTTTTTGGAAATTCCGGTAACCAAAAAACTGGCGTTTCACCTCTCTGGAAGACGTTCGTTTACCGATGTGTTAAGCACCCCAACTTATGATAATTATTTTGAACGCAGCTTCCAGGACAGTGAAATCCACACCAATGAGGATAACATTCAAAGTAGTGAGACCAATTCCAATTTTTTGTTTTACGATTATACTGCAAAACTACTTTTTGATTTAAATGACAAACACAGCTTTCGGGCTAACCTCATCAGCATTAACAATAATTTAGATTATCAAGAGAGCATAACGGATGGTTCCAATAACACCCAATCCAAAACAAGCAACCTGTCACAGGAAAATTTGGGCTTTGGAGCGCATTGGAACTCCCAATGGAATTCTAAAATTAGTACTCACTTAAATGCATATTATTCAAAATATAATGTTGACGCCACTGACAATAGAATAGAAACCGACCAAAAACTGACACAATCCAACGAAGTCTTGGATACGGGTATTAAGCTCAATACGAACTATAAATCAAATACCAATCTGAACTTTTTGTTCGGTTATCAATTTAACGAAACGGGAATATTAAATGAAACCACCGTTAGCGCACCGGTATTCGAACGCACAAAAAAGGATGTATTGTTAAACCATGCTCTGTTTTCTGAAGCGGAATATCATAAAAACAATACCTATTTTAGAATTGGTGTCCGGGGCAATTACTTTCAAAAATTTGATAAGTTTCTTATCGAACCCAGGATCAATATAAGGCAAAAACTGTCAAACCGATTGGCCCTTAAACTGGAAGGCGAATTTAAAAATCAATCGGCTACCCAAATTGTGGATTTTCAGGATGATTTTTTAGGCGTAGAAAACCGACGATGGGTTTTGGCCAATAACACTTCCATCCCAATAGCAACAAGCAAGCAAGGATCTTTCGGGGTCGAATTCAACCAAAATAACTTAAATTTTGAAGCCACCGCTTTTTATAAACTTGTTGAAGGTATTACGGCTTCCAATCAAGGATTTTACAACAATTTTCAGTATCTCAAGACCAGTGGCAGTTATACCGCTAAAGGCGTTGAATTCTTAATCAATAAAACGGCGAGTACTTATAGCACTTGGTTAAGTTATACCTATAGTACAAACAATTATGAATTTGATGCCTTTACACCGTCCCAATTCCCAAATAATGTGGATATTAGACATTCGCTGTCATTGGCGTTCAATTACGATATTTTAGAAAATTTACAAGTGTCCATTGGTGGCATTTGGCGTTCGGGGAAACCCTATACCAAACCTGTTGAAGGCAACGAGACCGTTCAAGACGGAAATACAACATTTGTGAATTATGACACTCCAAATGCTGAAAATCTTGAAGCTTTTAAACGTTTGGATGCCTCATTGAATTATAGTCTTAAATTTTCAGAACAGGTGAAGGCTTCGTTAAGAGTTGGTGTTATAAACCTTACCAATGAAAAAAATCTTATCAATCGCTATTATGAAGTGGACCCAAACAATCCTGATGAAGCGATCCAAATAGATAATACATCGTTGGGATTTACGCCAAATGTGAGCTTTAGGGTGAATTTTTAAGGTTATAAAAAATGTCATATCTTTAATACCCAATTCATGCTTTTTATGACCTCACCAGACCTTGATAAACTCAAATATCCAATAGGCAAATTTGTAAAACCCACTTCAATTTCAGAAACGCAAATCCTGGAATGGATTGAGACCATTGAAGGATTACCAGAAATTCTTAATGATCTCACAAAAGATTTAACGGTTGAACAACTCAATTGGCGGTATCGTCCGGAAGGCTGGGCCATTAAGCAAGTGGTTCACCATTTAGCCGATAGCCACATGAACAGTATGATCCGCTTTAAATGGACTTTGACTGAAGACACGCCAACCATCAAGGCCTATCACGAAGACCGTTGGGCCAAATTGAAAGATGATAATGATGACGATTTAAGCCATACACTTTCTTTATTAAAAGGTTTACATGCCAAATTGGGGATTTTGTTGAGAAGTTTGACCAAAGACGAACTTAAACGCGAATTTATCCATCCTGAATATGGTCGGCATATTAGTCTGGAAGAAACCATTGGCATATACGCTTGGCATAGCAAACATCATGTAGCGCATATTGAACAGGCCTTGAAATACAAAGACAAGTTTTAACCTAATTTTCCCGTTCCAGCTTTTTCCTTATTTTTTCAATGGCGATTTCAATGGATTTATCGGGTTCAATAAGGTTATATGGACCCCAAAAGTCAGGATCGGAAAATCCGGAAACCGCATCGGCAATGATAATGGAAGGTCTCAACC
>DASWKU010000220.1:0-2546 GCA_036396455.1 Flavobacteriaceae bacterium | reverse complement strand
AATTTTAAAATTATCAAAATGCACAACGGATCAATTAAGTTTATAATAATTAAAACGTGAAGTTTGAATTCGATTAACAAACTCAAAATATTTAACGACCCAATTTACGGATTTATTACGATACCAAATGCGTTAATTTTTGATTTGATTGAACATAAATATTTTCAAAGGTTGCGCCGTATTGCCCAAATGGGAATGTCGTATTTGGTTTATCCCGGAGCGCACCATACCCGTTTTCACCATGCCATAGGGTGCATGCACTTAATGCAAAAAACAGTGAACGTCCTTCGTTTTAAAGGAGTTACCATTTCTGAAGAAGAAGAAAACGCACTTTATATTGCCATTTTGTTGCACGATATTGGTCACGGTCCGTTCTCCCACGCCATGGAACATAGTATTGTACGCGGCATTTCCCATGAAACCATTTCGCTACTTTTCATGCAAGAATTGAATACCGAATTTAACGGAAGTTTAACGTTGGCCATTAAAATTTTTAAAGGTGAGCATGAACGTCAGTTTCTGGGCCAATTGATCTCCAGTCAATTTGATATGGATCGGGCAGACTATTTAAAAAGGGATAGTTTTTATGCAGGAGTGGCTGAAGGAAATATCAATAGTGAACGTCTAATCACGATGCTCAATGTGGTGAACGATGCGTTGGTCATTGAAGAAAAGGGCATTTACAGTGTCGAGAAATTCTTGGTCGCCAGACGATTTATGTATTGGCAGGTCTATTTGCATAAAACAGGATTGGTTGCTGAGCAGTTGTTGATACGAGTGTTGAAACGCGCCAAGGAATTGATCAAAAATGGCGAACAACTTGAGGCCAGCACACCTTTGCTTTATTTTTTGACTAATGAGATTTCCATTGAAAACTTTGACCTCGATACGTTGCAAACCTTTTCAAGATTGGATGATTTTGATGTTATTTCAGCAATTAAATCTTGGCAATATCATGACGATTTTGTCCTTCAAAATCTCTGCAACATGATTATCAACAGAACCTTGTTGAAAATAAAAATCAAGGACAGGAAGTTTGAAAATAAAAAACTTCAAGGACATATTCAAAAATTAAAGGAAGCCCATAACATTTCTGAACATGAAGCTGAATATTTTGTTTTTGGAGGCGAAGTTTCCAATCAGGCCTATCAAAAAGACACACAGAAAATCAACATTCTTTATAAATCGGGGAAAGTTGAAGATATCGTTAAAGCTACCGACCAATTTGACCTGAAAGCCCTTTCAAAATCGGTTACAAAATATTATATCTGCTATCCTAAAGACATAATGTGATACATTTTTTCTATTTTTGCGGTGATTATAACTTTTAAAACCTATTCTAGATGCGAATGACATCTAAACTTTTAACGATATATATTTCGAATAGATGAAACGAGCCATGACAAAGATTTTGTCACACAGGAGAATGACTAAGGGCGAGTTCCATGTGACCATTTAAAAACAAATAAAATAAGCACATGAAATTCACGGCCGCACAGATAGCAGGAATATTGGAAGGTGATATTATTGGTGACCCTAATGTAGAGGTCTCCAAGCTTTCAAAGATAGAAGAAGGAACCGAGGGCTCGTTAACCTTTCTTGCCAATCCAAAATACAAGCCTTACATCTATTCAACCCAAGCTTCAATTACTTTAGTAAACAGAACATTTGAAGCAGAAAACAAACTTACCACAACACTTATAAAAGTAGAAGATGCCTACAAGTCATTTTCAAAACTTTTAGAGTACTACAATCAAATAAAGATCAATAAATTCGGGATTGAACAGCCTTCATTTATAGCTAAATCTTCAACTTATGGCAATCAAGTTTATATAGGGGCATTTTCATATATTGGAGAGCATGTTGTTATTGGAGACAATGCCAAAATTTTTCCTGGTGCTTATATTGGGGACAATGTCACCATAGGTATGAATACCATTATTTTTGCGGGAACCAAAATTTATTCAGATTGTATTATTGGCAGTAATTGTGTCATTAATTCTGGGGCGATAATTGGGGCAGATGGCTTTGGGTTTGCTCCAAGTGAAAATGGTGAATACAGTAAGGTACCCCAAACCGGCAATGTGATTATTGAGGATTTTGTTGACATTGGAGCAACCACAACTATAGATAGGGCGACATTAGGGTCCACCATTATTAGAAAAGGCGTAAAGCTTGACAATCAAATTCAAATTGCCCACAATGTGGAAATAGGAAAAAATACAGTAATTGCGGCTCAAACAGGTATTGCGGGATCAACCAAAATTGGAGAAAATTGCCAAATAGGAGGGCAAGTTGGCATAGTAGGTCATCTTACTATTGGCAATAATGTAAAAATTCAAGCTCAATCTGGAATTGGAAGGAATATAAAAGATAATGAAGTTCTACAGGGTTCGCCAGCGTTTGGTTATGGTGATTTCAATAAATCTTATGTATATTTTAAAAATTTCCCCAAAATTGTTAAAGGAATAAATGAAATAGAAAAAAAAGTCAATGGCAATAATTAAAACAGACGTTAAGCAAAAGACCATAAAAAGTGAAGTGTC
>DASWKU010000219.1:0-9615 GCA_036396455.1 Flavobacteriaceae bacterium | reverse complement strand
CAGTGTCACAGTCAGAATCACCATTGGCCCCTACAAGACCTCCTAAAGAAGAAACTTCGTAAGTGTTTGGGCCTGTTGCCTCGTATAACGTGGTGGTGCCATTATTTTTGGCTTCTATCTCAAGAATATATTCAGCACCAGCAATGGCCGTAGTCTGCCCTCCAAAAGTATCTGAAGTCAAACCTGTTGTAGGATCGTTATCACTATCAATATATATTCTAAAAAGAGCTTGACCTGCGTTCCCAATTTTAAAGGCCAATTTAAAAGACTGATCATCAATATCTATATCAGCCCATATCATTTCGATTGCACATGTACCACTTGCTACTTCTGAAGGCGTAAAAGCAATACTATCAGCATATTCATCTCCAGGTTGATCGGGTCCTGGACAGTAATCTCCGTCAACTTGTCCAAAACCAATTGAAGAAGTAAACAAAACTGCAATAGTGAACATCGTTTTCACCAAAGCAGTCTTTTTAATATGAGTTTCTATCAAATGTAATAGGCCTACTAATATTTTTTGTAAGTCTATTCTAAGCGTATTTGTTTTCATAAGCCCTTATTTAGTTATGGGGATCAATTAAATTTTTATTATTTTAATATTGTTTTGTATTTTTAATACGAACAATTATCTTGTTTATCCAATAGTTGATAACTGGCGATGCCGTCATAAAAATTATGGGGCACAACCAACGTAAGCGGTTGGATAATTATTTTACTATTATTAAATGAGGGAAGTACATTGCTGTTGGGCAATGTGAAAATGGATGTATTAATATGTATTAGATTTGGGGTCATAATATTAATTTTGAACAAAGCAAAACATAAAGCATCGTATTAGCAAAAATAAATGTTAAAGGGACGAAAATAATCGTTAAAACGGAATTATGCAACATTTTATCGAATTTTTTTGCATTTAATCGATAAATAATGAAAAACTTAATCTTAATTAGGCATGCAAAATCATCATGGGATCATAATGTGAGTGATGATAAACGGCCATTGGCAAATCGTGGAATGGCTGATGCTCAGTTAGTTTCGCGAGAATTTAAGGAACAGTGCTTTAAAGTTGACAAAACATTTTCAAGCCCGGCAAATAGGGCCTTGACCACCTGCAAAATATTTTTAAAAAACCTTGAAATTCCTGATAACTTGTTGACTATAAGCCCAAAACTATATGATTTTAGTGGTGAAAAAGTAGTGGCCTTTATAAAAACCATCGATGAACAGTTAAGCAATGTAATGATTTTCGGACACAATTATGCCTTCACCTCAATTTCCAATCGTTTTGGCAGTGTTTTTATCGATAATTTGCCAACCTGCGGACTGGTGTGGCTTCAATTTGATATGGATTCCTGGGAGGAAATCGAAAAAGGAACAACAAAACTAATCATGAGGCCAAAGGATTTTAAAGAATAGCCACAAAATTTTTGCAATTTCAATTTTCTGAAATTCAAATGCATATTTTATTGACCCGTTGTGCATTTTGATAATTTTGAAATTGATATGGATTAAAGTCTTCATTCTTTACCTCTAATCCTAAAGCTACCTGCAGGAAGCTACGGTGTACCCACATCTTTAAAACGCCACTAATTCACGAATTATTTCTTGATAAATCATGCGGTAGGTGTGATAAATTCGTGAAACTTTCATAAATGTTTTAAAAAAATACATCAAAATGAACATGCCTTACCTGTTAAAAGTCAAAAAAGCACTAAAGATTACACGAATTCCAAGCCTTTGCAGGCTTGGAGGCCTTGGTAAAAACGGAAATTCGTGTACCTGCCTGCCCTGTCTGCCGACAGGCAGGCGGCAGGCAGGTTCGTGGCAAATATTTGTAACTAAATTTCCAGAAAATATTTGTGGGTACATCGTAGCTGCTGGAAGGGATGGAATGAAGATTTCATCGATTTACACCCTTTAGGGTGGGGAAAAAATCGAGGAAATCTGTTCAAAATGCACAACGGGTTTCATCATACATTTCCTAGACTTGGAGAATCGTTTGTGTATCCGAAGTTATAATTTGTTGGGCCAAACTTGATAAAGAATCAATGACAATAACTAAGGCAACAACATCGATTTAGTTTTCGTTTCTTTCCCTTTTTTAAATTTAAAATAGAATATATTTGTAGCACATTAAATATGTTAATTAATGGTCAAGGGCAAGAATATTTACGTAAATAGAGAGTTAAGTTGGTTGCAGTTTAATGCCAGGGTCTTACAGGAAGCCAATGATGAGAATATTCCATTGATAGAGAGAATTCGGTTTTTAGGTATTTTTTCGAATAATTTGGACGAATTTTTTAAAGTGCGCTACGCAACCGTTAAACGTATAGTTGAAGCAGGCAAGACAGGAAAAAGCGAATTGGGAGTCATTGCCAGTGAGCTTCTCGAAAACATAACCCAAATCGTGATCAAACAACAGAGTGAGAGTTTGGAAATTTTAAGTGATATACAAAATAAGCTTAAAGAAGAGCATATCCATGTTATAACTGAAGATGAAATCAATGAAACACAACATGAGTTTATTGGAAATTATTTTATACAGCATGTAAGCCCAGCTTTGGTTACCATTATACTCAATGAAAAGATTCAACTCCCAACATTAAAGGACAATGCGGCATACCTGGCCATAAAAATGATTTTGAGTAACGATACAAAACAATATGCACTTTTGGAAATACCTAAAACTGTTGATCGTTTTGTGGTATTGCCCAAAGAAGGGAACAACGATTATATTATCATGTTGGACGATTTGTTGCGCTATTGCCTAAAGGATATTTTCAACATTTTTGATTATAAGAGTATTTCGGCACACATGATTAAAATCACTAGGGACGCCGAATTGGATTTTGACAGCGATTTGAGCAAAAGTTTCATCAATAAGATTTCTGACAGCGTCAAACACCGCCAAATAGGAGAACCGATTCGTTTTGTTTATGATAAAACTATTGATGAAGAAACCCTTCAGTATTTATTGGACAAAATGGGAATCGATTCTTATGACAGTGTCATTCCCGGGGGCAGATACCATAATAGGAGAGATTATATGGATTTTCCCAGTTTGGGTAGAAATGATTTGCTTTATGAAAAAATAACACCTTTAAATGTCAAAGGGTTAAGCCTTCAAGATAGTATTTTCAAAACTATTTCATGTAAAGATTACCTGGTCTATACACCTTACCATACATTTTCATATATCGTAAAATTTCTACGAGAGGCCGCCTTGGACCCTAAAGTTAAGACCATTAAGATTACCATTTATAGATTGGCCCAAATTTCCCATGTGGCAAGTTCACTAAGCAATGCTGCAAAAAATGGTAAAAAAGTGACGGTTGCGATTGAACTTCAAGCGAGATTTGATGAGCAGGCCAACATTGACTATGCAGAACAAATGGAACTTGATGGTGTCAGTCTTTTATTTGGTGTAAAAGGTTTAAAAGTGCATAGTAAGACGTGTGTCATAGAGCGGGAAGAACATGGTGTGCCCAAACGTTATGGTTTTGTAAGCACGGGTAATTTTAACGAATCTACAGCTAAAGTTTATACAGATTTCACATTGTTTACCGCTGACCAAAAAATATTAAAGGAAATCAATAGGGTCTTTGATTTTTTTGAAATCAATTACCAAATCCTAAAATATAAGCACATCATCACCTCTCCTCATTATACCCAGTCAAAACTATTTTCATTGATTGACAAAGAAATAGAAAATGCCAAATTGGGAAAACCCGCCTATATGAAAATTAAATTGAACAGTATTTCAAGTTATGTAATGGTCGACAAATTATATGAAGCCAGTAGGGCGGGAGTAAAAATACAGATGATTATACGGGGAATTTGCTGTTTGGTCCCTGGGATTGAAGGAATGAGTGAAAATATTGAAGTCATTAGCATAGTAGGTAAATTTTTGGAGCATACCCGACTTTTGGTATTTTGCAACAATAACGATCCAAAATTTTATATCTCTTCAGCAGACTGGATGACCAGGAACATAGACAATAGAGTAGAGGTGACCTGTCCGATTTATGATCCTGACATAAAGCAGGAACTGCTTGATATTTTTGAGATTTGTTGGAGTGATAACGTAAAAGCCCGGATCATCAACGAGACACAGGACAATGTTTATAGGCGCAATGATCTACCCAGGGTAAGAGCTCAATTTGCCACCTACGATTATTACTTAAAAAAATTAGAAGATTAATGTTGACCATTAAAAAATATGCAGCTATTGATATTGGTTCAAATGCTGTACGATTATTAATTTCAAATATTATTGAGCAAAAAGGAAAACCAACACTGTTTAAGAAAAATTCATTGGTACGCGTCCCCATTCGTTTAGGCTCGGATGTGTTTTTGAATCAAAAGATTTCAAAAGAAAACGAACAGCGCATGGTGGATACCATGACAGCGTTTAGACTTTTAATGAAATCGCATAAAGTCACAACCTATAAAGCCTGTGCCACATCGGCGATGCGTGAAGCCGATAATGGTGTTGATGTTGCCAAAAGGGTTGAAAAGCATTCCAAGATAAAAATCGATATTATTGGTGGCGAGGAAGAAGCCGCCATTATTGCAGCTACCGATTTACAGACGTATATTGATGATGATAAAACCTATCTGTATGTAGATGTTGGTGGAGGAAGTACGGAATTTTCAATCATTCATCACGGCCAAACCATGACATCAAAATCTTTTAAAATAGGAACCGTACGGTTGCTAAACGATATCGTTAAAAAAGAAACTTGGGATGATTTGGAAACATGGATTAAATACCATACCAAAAGTTATGAAAAGATCGATTTGATAGGTTCCGGTGGCAACATCAACAAAATTTTCAAGATTTCAGGAAAAGCACTTGGCAAACCCTTGACCTTTTTTTATTTGACTTCCTATTATAATAAGTTGCAAACCTATTCTTATGAAGAACGTATTACAGAATTGGATCTTAACCAGGATAGGGCCGATGTTATCATACCAGCCACACGGATATATCTTTCAGCTATGAAGTGGAGTGGCGCAAAGGATATTTATGTGCCAAAAATTGGACTCTCTGATGGTATCATCAAAAGTGTCTATTTTAATACAGTATCTAGTGAATCAATACCTTAATTGCGCATTTCGTCTTTATTTTATGGCTTGATGTCTAATTTTTATTAATTGTTAAAACTTTTCAAGTTATATTCGACAACTCAAATCTTATAATATTATGAAACCAATACTTACTACTTTAGCATTTATCCTAATAACTTTTTCAGGATATTCCCAAGATGACAAAACAGCTGATAAAACTTCAGCAACAAAGGAAAAAGAATTTGAACCAGAAATAAAGTATGGAATTAGAGCTGCTTATAACATTTCCAATCTAGATTTTAAGCCTGACGCAACATTTGAAAACAAACACCGAAACAATATGGCTTTTGGCGGTTTTGTTGAATTTATTCCAACCGAATCATTTTCCATATTGACCGAGTTGCAATATTCTGCCGAAGGAGGTGGAAAGGACGAATCCTTAAGAGTGTCATACATTCAACTTCCTGTATTATTTAGATTAAATTTAGGAACCGACTTTACAATTGGAGTGGGACCTCAAGTGGGTCTAAAAACTTGGAGCCACGAAGATGGTTTTAAAAATCTTGCTTTTTCAGGAGTAGCAGGTGTGGAATATATGCTAAGCGATATAGTATTTTTGGATGCCAGATATACTTACGGAATTACCAATATCCTGGATAACAGTTCAAGCTTTGAAGCTAGAAACACCACTATCCAAATTGGTATTGGAATGAAAATGAAATAACTAAAAAAATATTTTATATAAAACTCCAGTCCAATTGGAGTTTTTTTTTACTAACCGTGAATGGTCTGTTTTTTGCCCAAATCTTTCATGATCTGTGCTTCAAAATCCAATAGTTGTTGCCATTTGTCATCCACTTCTTTACGATTTCCATATTGACGTGCAAACCCCAAAAACATGGTATAGTGATTGGCTTCACTGACCATTAAATTTCTATAAAATTCTGCAAGTTCTTTATCTTCCAGTTCTTCTGAGAGCAATCTAAAACGTTCACAGCTTCTGGCTTCAATTAAGGCCGCATAAAGCAAGCGATGCACGAGTTGTGTGGTTCGGCTTCCACCCTTGGGGAAAAAAGAGATCAATTTAACAACATAATCATCTTTTCGATCCCTTCCAAGCGTCCACCCATTATTTAAAATTTTGTCGTGGACCATCTTAAAATGACTCATCTCTTCCTTGACCAATGCAATCATCTCCTTGACCAAATCGGTGTATTCCGGAAAGCTTACAATAAGGGATATGGCGGTGCTTGCCGCTTTTTGCTCGCAATAGGCATGATCCGTAAGAATGTCCTCAATATTTTTTTCAACAATGTTTACCCAACGTGGGTCTGTAGGCAATTTTAAACCAAGCATTTAAATGAAATTTTCTTTTAATGTTGTATTACAAATTCCGGTCTTGTCAATATGTAATTGGTATAGTCTATATGATTTTGTTGTCGGGTTTACAAAAGAAACCAAAATACTTACGTTATCGCCACTACTGTCTTCTTGATTTACCCAAGCATGCTGCAATGTAGCGTTATTCCAGAATGAGTTGTGATTATTTTCAGGGAATGTACTGGCATTCAAATGTGTTTTGAACCATACTCCTGAAAGATTATAAACAACAATTTCTGACCCAAAACTTCTTTGGTATTCCAATTTATGTATGTTGTCATCAAATGAATTGATTACATTCTCATCCATTAAGGTATAGTTTTTTATATGGATATTCACTTTATTTTCGATAATGGTGTCCGTTATAATTTCGGTATATTCTTTTGGAATATAGGTAACAAAATTATTTTGAATATGATAGTTGCCATTAAACTCGGAAATGGCATTTTTTAGGGATTCGCTTTTACTTGTTCTTCCATCGCAAGCCATGAAAAAGGTAGTGAAAACCATTAATAAAATTAGTAAGTATTTCATCTGTTTATTTTTATTGTTTTTTAATTGTCAGATGGAACGCTCCTAACAATCATCCTCGTGTGTGTCTAAATTGACCGTCATGGGCGTTTCATATGAATTAGTTTATGTCCAATCCAAAGGTTTTTTTTAAAAGCTCAATATTTGGGTTTTTCGCTTTAAGTTTTTCATATTTTTCCCTAGTTGTAAATGCGTATTGCTTTTCAGCTTCTTCATTCACTGAAATATCCAGTTTTATATCATAATTGTTTAGGGATTTACGCAAATGTTCCATTAAAGGAAATTGCGCACGTTCCAATTCCAGCTTTAAGGTTTCGTTGGGAAATTCCAAACAAATCGTGGTATCGTTGAGTTTTGGAGTGTTCATTTCCAAAATGGAGGCCATGATTTTTTTTCCATTATTTTGTAATTCAGCAATATATGCTTTCCATGACTTCATAAAAGCTTCTTCCGTGAAAGGTTCTTTTGGAAGGGATTCCTCATCAATGATCACATCCATTTGCTTGATTTGGTGTTCCTTTTTTGCCTGTATGCTTTTAAGCGATAAACCCGAGGTTCGATTGGAAGGGATATTTAGATTAATTTTGACTTTAGGCTCTTCAAGTGTTATTAAGTCTTCGTTTTCAGAAGTATAAATAGCTGGTTCTTCCTGTTCAATTTCCTTTTGCTCTTGTGGTTTATCAGGTTTTGAAACGGCAACGCCGGTAACTCCTTTAGTTTTAAAGTAAGCAGGAGGTATTATAAAGTGGCTGCTATTTTTTTTTTCTCCATCAAAAGTGATAGAGGCCAATTGCATTAAACACAGTTCAACCAATAGACGTTGGTTTTTACTACTTTTATATTTTAGGTCACAATCATTGGCAAGTTCAATGCCTTTAAACAGAAATTCCATTGAAGCCTTTTGGGACTGTTCCAAATATTTTTGGGTGGTGTCTTCCCCAACTTCAAGAAGTTCGACCGTTTTCGGATTTTTGCACACCAGTAAATCCCTAAAATGAGAGGCCAAACCTGCAATATAGTGATGGCCATCAAAACCTTTCGAAAGTGTACTGTTGAATTGAATGAGCAACTCCGGTATTTGATGATCCAAAATTAAATCGGTACTGGTAAAATAGGTTTCATAATCCAGTACATTCAAATTTTCAGTTACAGCTTGTCGTGTCAAGTGCTTACCGGAAAAGCTGACTACACGGTCAAAAATGGAAAGGGCATCCCGCATGGCACCATCGGCCTTTTGGGCAATGATATGAAGTGCATCATCCTCGGCATCAACGCCCTGTTCTTTAGCAATATATTTTAAGTACTCTTTTACATCCTTAACCGTAATGCGTTTGAAATCAAATATTTGACATCGCGAAAGAATAGTGGGGATTATCTTGTGCTTTTCTGTGGTTGCCAAAATAAAAATGCAATGTTTTGGTGGCTCTTCCAAGGTTTTTAAAAAGGCATTAAAAGCAGCTTGCGAAAGCATGTGCACCTCGTCAATAATGTACACTTTATATTTTCCTACTTGAGGTGGAATTCGAACCTGGTCTGTTAAATTCCTGATGTCATCAACCGAATTGTTTGATGCGGCATCCAATTCAAAAATATTGAAGGCAAAATCTTCATCTTCTTTTTCCGTACCATCGCTATTGATCATTTTTGCCAAAATACGCGCACAGGTGGTTTTTCCAACACCTCGTGGACCAGTAAACAATAAGGCTTGGGCCAAATGATTGTGTTCAATGGCGTTCAATAACGTATTGGTAATGGCTTGTTGACCAACCACATCCTTAAAGATTTGGGGCCTATATTTACGGGCCGATACGATGAAGTGTTCCATTGAAATGTATTAGAATAACAAAGTTAAAAATTCAATTCTGAATTCTGAATTCTGAATTCTGAATTTAAAAAGAGTTATTAACAAAATAGTTATAAGTTAAAAGTGCCTAGGGTGCTTAAAGTTGTCTTTTATTGAAATATTTGGTCATTAAAGCAACTTTAGGCACTTAAAACTTTAGGCACTTAAAACTTTTGCCGTAGTTTTGTGTCAAGTAAATCGCCTTATCGTGCCGACGTTTACAGTCGGTAAGGAAAGTCCGAACACCATAGTGCAACATAGTGGTTAACGGCCACCAGTCGTGAGGCTAGGAACAGTGCAACAGAAAGAATGTACAGGTCATGCTGTAGTGAAATCAGGTAAACTCTATGTGGTGCAATGCCATGTATACCAACGTCCCGACAGTTGTCGGGAGAGGGCTGCACGCCCGATTGTTGGAGGGTAGGCAGCTAGAGTGTGCTGGCAACAGTACATCAAGATAAATGATAAGGTCGTGACACGGTAACGTCGTCATCGAACAGAATTCGGCTTATAGATTTACTTTTTTAAACAGAAGTGCGACCATTTTTGGTCGCACTTGTTGTTTTAATCTAAAGAATTCCCCGATGTCCCGATAGTCCCGATAGCTATCGGGATCGGGACTGCCTCGGGTGTAGCGTCTTGATAATCTGGTTGTGCAAAGAACCAAGAGACAAGAACCAAGAGTCTGGACGAAAAGCTCTAGTTTCTTGTCCCGATGCTTCGGGACTTGTAGCGTAGCGGTCTTGATTCTGATACCTCGTACGCTCTGCGTCGAGGTAGTTCATTTT
>DASWKU010000218.1:0-6016 GCA_036396455.1 Flavobacteriaceae bacterium | reverse complement strand
GGAAAAAAATATCCGAAGCAGGTAGGTCCAAGCAAAACGCCTGAAATCATTTCACCCACCACTTTTGGTTGTCCAAGGTATTGAAACAATCGGCCACAACAATGCGACACAATTAAAATGAAAACTACGGCTGTAACTACTGAAACAAAGGTTTCCAAGTTATTCATAGGCCAGATTTGATTAATAGCAAGTTAATGATCGACTATGCTTTCTTCCATGGTGTGATACACGTTCTGTACATCGTCATCTTCTTCCAATTTTTCCAAGAGTTTTTCAACATCGGCAGCCTCTTCAGGGTTCAAGGTTTTGGTCACTTGTGGGATGCGCTCAAAACCCGAGGACAAAATTTCAATACCTCTGCTTTCCAATTCGGACTGTATGGCACCAAAGCTTTCAAAAGGGGCATAGATTAAAATGCCATCGTCATCCTCAAATACTTCTTCGGCACCAAAATCGATCATTTCAAGTTCCAGTTCTTCAGGGTCGATACCTTCGGCTGCGATTCTAAAATTGCAGGTGTGGTCAAACATAAACACCACCGATCCCGAGGTGCCCAAACTGCCTTCGCATTTATTGAAATAACTGCGTACGTTGGCCACGGTACGGGTATTATTGTCGGTTGCCGTTTCCACTAAAATGGCAATGCCGTGTGGTGCATAACCTTCAAAGAGCACTTCCTTGTAATCACCCTGACTTTTATCGGTGGCGCGCTTAATGGCACGTTCCACATTCTCCTTGGGCATGTTCACCGCTTTGGCATTTTGGATCACCGCTCGCAAACGGGCATTGCCTGCTGGGTCTGGACCGCCTTCTTTTACCGCCATAACAATGTCCTTTCCAATGCGTGTAAAGGCTTTGCTCATGGCCGACCAACGCTTCATTTTACGTGCCTTACGGAATTCAAATGCTCTTCCCATTTTTAAGTTAAAAGTTAAAAGTTATAACCCGTTGTGCATTTTGAATCGATTTCTTCAATTTTTGCCTCTCCCTAAAGGGTGAATCGAAGAAATCTTCATTCCATCCTTTAGGATAAGAGGAAAATGAATGAAGATTCTGCTCAAATTTCCATATATATTTCAAAATGCACAACGGGTAAGTTATAGTTTTTTTTTAGAGAGGTCAAATTTAATAAAATCCATGAACTGAAATAATGAAATCCCAAAACGATATCATTTTTTCTTTTATAGGCAAATTGCGACTGTAAACTGCGACTGAATACTGAATCACTCGTCAACCGGTTCGACAATGGTTTCGATGGCTTCGGCAAGTTTAAAATCCTTTTCGGTAACACCATTGGCACTATGGGTAGAGAGTGAAATGGTCAATACATTGTACACATTGGTCCAGTCGGGATGATGGTTTAGGGCCTCGCATTCAAAGGCAATGCGGCTCATGGCACTGAAACAGTCCTTGAAATTATCAAATTCAAACTCGGCGTGAATGGCATTGTCATAGTATTCCCAATCGGGGAAGTGCAATAATTTTTGTTCAATTTGGTCTTCGCTTAAAGCTGTCATAATAGTATTGTTTCTTATAAATTTAATAAATTATAAAGGATTCCCAATTATTTTTTGAGTTCTTTTAAAACTTCGGCACTGGTGATTTGCAGGTGTTTTGGCAATTTGTTGTATTTTGGAAGTACGGCCAAGTAACGGTCCTCATTGGTGGTATATACCCGTTTGTAAACCACATTATTGGAAGAAACCATATTAACGATATCCTTATAAAATTCGTCATGGTGCACCAAATCAATACTACCCAAATGGAATATTCCAGTCTTGTTTCGGTTGATGATGTAATGTATCTGTTGTGTCACTTTTGTATCGGTAGTAACATTCATGACGATATTTGGAAAAACTTCTACTGGAGATCCAGCTTCTATAAGTTGTTTGATTTCTTTAACTCTTGGTGATTGGGCACCCAAAACTATTGGAAGTCGAACAATGATTGTCTTCCTTTTTGGAAGCCTTAATAGCATATTTTCAATTTTAATCTTGAAATGCCCATAAATGCTATCGCTCAAGGTTTTGTCAAGCTCATAACTGGGGTATTTGCTATAACCATCAAACGCATTGGCTGAAGAGAGAAAAATGATTTTGCAGTCATTGGTCTGTAGGTATTCCGCAATATGCTGATGGGCCGTGATTTGGGCATGAAAATCGCCACGAAGTGCTGAAATTATAATGGTAGGTCGGGTGGCTTCCAGAATTTCCACAACATCATCTTCTTCAACTGTATATTGAAAAAATTGAGTATTGTTTACAAAACCGTTTCTGGGTGTGTGATAGGTGCCAAAAGTTTTAAAATAGGGGCAGAATTCTTTGTAAAGTGCGTTGCCAATAAAGCCACTGGCACCCAAAATCAAGATTCTATGTTTGCTACCGTTCTCCTTCATTTATCCTTGGTTAAAGCCTTAATTATCCCTTATAAAATGGCAGTTTTACAATCGTTGCTGGAATGGCATTTTTCCGAATCTGGATATAAATTTTACTACCAATTTCAGAACTTACCGTTGGAACATAACCCAAACCAATGCCTTTATTAAGGGATGGCGACATGGTTCCTGATGTTACTGGTCCAATAACTTTCCCATCCTCATCAACGATATCATAACCATGGCGCGGAATGCCGCGTTCGTCCAG
This sequence comes from Flavobacteriaceae bacterium, assembly GCA_036396455.1. Taxonomy (GTDB): domain Bacteria; phylum Bacteroidota; class Bacteroidia; order Flavobacteriales; family Flavobacteriaceae; genus Geojedonia. Next base: position 3,374 of record DASWKU010000218.1, on the reverse strand, counting down.
TTCAAACGCTACCAATTTACGTTTTGGACCTTGCTGTTTTTCAAGTTCCAAAGCCTCAGAATTGGTGAATGTTTTGGTGAATTTGGTAATCCAGCCCAGACCTGCTTCAATAGGCGAGGTGGTATCGTCAATGTCATTTCCGTAAAGGCAATAACCCATTTCCAAACGCAAGGTATCACGGGCAGCCAACCCAATGGGTTTGATGCCGTAAGGCGCTCCGGCTTCAAACACCTTGTCCCAAACTTGCTTCACTTCAGAGTTTTTGCAATAGATTTCAAATCCGCCACTTCCGGTATAACCTGTTGCCGAAATGATTACATGTTCAATGCCTGCAAAATCTCCCACAATAAAATTATAAAAATTAATGGCAGACAGATCATGACTGGTCAACGTTTGCATGGCTTCAACAGCTTTTGGTCCTTGAATCGCCAATAATGAATAGTTGTCGCTAATATTCTTCATTTCGGCACCCACATCATTTTTTGAACTGATCCAGTCCCAATCCTTTTCAATATTGCTCGCATTGACCACCAATAAATACAGGTTTTCCTCGACCCTGTACACAATCAGATCGTCCACAATACCGCCAGTATCGTTCGGCAAACAACTGTACTGGGCTTTTCCAATGGTAAGCTTTGAAGCATCGTTACTGGTGACTTTTTGAATCAGTTCCAAGGCATGCTCACCTTCGATTAAAAATTCGCCCATGTGTGACACATCAAATACACCAACTCCAGTTCTAACAGTTTCATGTTCAAGATTTACACCTTCATATTGCACGGGCATATTAAAACCTGCAAAGGGCACCATTTTGGCTCCCAGGGCTTCGTGTGTTGAGGTCAGGGCTGTGTTTTTCATATTCATTTTCCGTGTACCTGTCTGCCGACAGGCAGGAACGGAAATCTTTTAATTACTATTAAGCGTTAAATCGATGCAAAAGTATTGAAAATAATTTGTTTAATGAGAGCCAATTTTGGATTAAAAATATGTTAATTTTTTAATACAATTTATCTTAAAACATTTTAATGATTAAATTCGGAGAGTTAAAATATATAAAAGTGAAATCATTATTTACATTAGTTTGTTTCGTAGTTTATTCAGGCCTCGTCTTAGCCCAAGAAGGCTTGCCTCAAGATTATTTATCTTCAGAATTTCACAAAAGCAGGAGAGAGGCCTTTCGATCAAAAATGCCAACAAATTCAGTGGCGGTGTTTTTTGCCAACCCTGTACGGAATCGTGCCAACGATGTGGACTACGTGTACCACCAAGACCCCAATTTTTATTATTTGACGGGATATAAGGAACCACATGCGGTTTTGGTCATTTTTTCTGAAAATCAGACCAATGCTAATGGTAAAGTCTATAACGAAATACTATTTGTACAGGAGCGCAACCCGCAACGCGAGCAGTGGACCGGTCTTCGCCTTGGTGTGGAAGGGGCAAAGACGCAGTTGGGTTTTGACATGGCCTTTAATGGAAAGGAATTTTTAAACTCAGGAATTGACTACACCAAATTTAGCAGTGTGTTATTTGATGAATTTGAAAATGATTACAGGGACTCACGCGACGATGCAGACTTGTATGATTTGATCAAGAGTTTCAAAAACCAAATACAATCTACTGAAACGGTCATTGAAAGTAATCAGAGTAAAGATACCGATATTAACAGCCAAGCCACTGTAAAGACAAAAACCGTAAATGTTGACAATAAAACCTTAAACCGATTGATGGCCGGATTGCGTGAAATCAAGTCTCCAGAGGAAATGAAGTTGCTCACCAAAGCTATACGCATTTCCACCATGGCGCAACGGGAAGTCATGAAGGCGATGCATCCGGGAATGTCCGAAACCGAAATACAAGGGTTGCACGAATATGTATATAAAAAATATGGCAGCGAATATGAAGGCTACCCAAGCATTGTTGGCGCAGGTAATAATGGTTGTGTATTGCATTACGTTGAAAACAACAAAACAAAAGTGGATAACGATTTGGTGCTGATGGATGTGGGAGCGGAATACCATGGCTATACTGCCGATGTGACCCGTACCATTCCTGCCAATGGCACATTTACTCCTGAACAAAAAGCCATTTACGATTTGGTCTATAAAGCTCAGGAAGCCGGTATTGCAGCAATTGTAATCGGCAATAATTTAAATTCACCTGATGTGGCCGCCAGAAAAGTGGTCAACGAAGGACTGATTGCCCTTGGTATTGCTAAAGATGATAATGATGCACGACAATATTTTCCCCATGGCACATCCCATCATATTGGTTTGGATGTCCATGACCTAAATTTATGGGGCCCTTTTCAAGCCAATATGGTCATTACCGTGGAACCCGGGATTTACATCCCTGAAGGAAGCCCTTGCGATAAAAAGTGGTGGGGCATTGCGGTGCGCATTGAAGATGATGTATTGATTACTGAAAATGGACCAGTATTATTATCTTTTGAAGCACCGCGAAAATCGGATGAGATTGAAGCCTTGATGAAAGAACCCAGTGTTTTGGATGGGTTTAAATTGCCGAAGTTGGATTGATGTTATCATTTCCCGCCCCCAGCCCCTGAAGTGGTGTCCGCGCGCAATTCGGTTTCAATTTTTTGGATGACGTTTTGTAAATGCTTTAAAACCTCTTGGTTATCAAAACGCAATTCCCTAATGCCTATGCTCTGCAAATAATCAGTTCTCTCCTTGTCCTTTTCTTTTTGCTCCAACCTTTGGTGGTAGGAGCCGTCAACTTCAATGGATATCCGCTTCTTATGACAATAAAAATCTAAAATGTAGGTGCCTATGGGATGCTGTCTTCTAAACTTGAAACCCAAGGGTTTGTTTTTAAGATATTCCCAAAGCAGCGTTTCTGGCTTGGTCATATTCTCCCTTAATCTAGCAGCATTCCTAAAAATTTCAGGAACCGCTCCATCATGCATACCGGATAGTTTAAGCAAATCTTTTTTCATTTAACGAAGTCAAAATTAACACAATATCAAGTAAGGGCTCCCCTTTAGGGGCCGGGGGAAAGCGCAGGGCAATTAAAATACCAATCACCACAAGGATAATTTCACCAATGGCATAAAGCAAATATTTGCTCACTTTGCTTGCCCGTCCGGTAGTTGGGGTTTCTTTTATCATGTTTTGACGGATTTTTCTAAAGAATTTAATCATGGTTTTTCGGATGATTCTATAATGGCCACAATTCTTAAAGGTCCACCACTGCCATCTTTGATTTTCATGGGAAGTGCAATCACCATGAAATCTTTTGATGGCAATTGATCGAGATTGGTCAAATTTTCAAAAGCGGGTATATTTTTGGAAAGCAGGATTACATGGCTTTCAAAACCTGTGGATTGCCCATAATCGATACTTGGCGTGTCCAAG
>DASWKU010000217.1:0-2567 GCA_036396455.1 Flavobacteriaceae bacterium | reverse complement strand
AATTTTACGGTTTTCATTTTAGTAGGATTTGGTTTAGGGCACTAATGTAATAAAAGAAATTTAATTATAGAGCTAACGTCTTGTATATGTGATAAATGAGAAGGGATAATCGTGTTTATCATCCTTATTGTGAAAAGTATTGCCGGCTTCTTTCCAAACACTTGTGTCTATTTTAGGGAAAAAGGTATCGGCATCAAAATGGGCATGTACGCGGGTCAATTCAATTTTTTCTGCAAAAGGCAAAGCCAATCTGTAAATTTCGCCTCCACCAATGATGAAGGGCTGTGGGTCTCTTTTGGCAGCATCCAAGGCATCTTCAAGAGTATCGACTACAACGACACCATCAGGGACTTTATATTGAAGCTGTCTTGTGATTATTATATGGGTTCTGTTAGGTAAGGGTTTAGGGAAACTTTCAAAAGTTTTTCGACCCATGATCATGCAATGATTTTTGGTCAATGCTTTAAAGCGTTTAAGGTCATTGCTCAAATGCCAAATGAGTTGATTGCTCTTTCCTATGGCGTCATTTTCACCAGCAGCGGCAATTAGGGTCAAACCCTTACTTATCTTCGTTTTTTTTTCAGTGCTTTCAGGAACAGGATAGTCTTTTTCCACTTTATGTCGAAGTTCAGCAATCCGTGATTTTTGTCTGGCAATCAAAGCGTTTAATTGTTGTTCTTCCCAGTCCTTTCCCATAAATTTATGGGTAATGAAGACATTAAAAGTATGATACAGCAACAGGAATAACCATGCTAAAATGGCATAAACAAACCAATTAACATTAAAAGGGTTGACGTCTTTTCCAAAACCTAGAACCAGATTTAATAGGATAAAAAATACAGACCCAATTAAAAACACCACAAAATGAATATATAAACGCTTTTTTTGTTTGATACGCTTTTGGGCATTGATAATAAGTTCCAATTGCTCTTGGTCTATTTGAGAGGGCTGTTTCTTCTTTCCGAACATTTCAATACTATATGGACTGTAAATTTACGGTTTTTAACGCAAACGTTGTAATAAAATAAGAAATCCAAAAAATAGAATATTTCGCAAACGATGTAGTTCTAAACACATTGAAAATCAGTGCCAAAGCGCAAAAATTATTGCTGTTAATCTGCTAATTAATTTACTCATTTTTTTAAGAGTTGAAATAAAATTTGATACATTCCTGTTAAATTCGTAATTCTTTGGTTTTAGGTCATTAAAATGCATTTCGCTATTAAATTCTTTTATAAATTTGCCTCGAAATTAATTAACTCATTTTAATTATGGCAATTACAAAACAATACTTAAAAAGCAAACCAGTTGTTAAAGTAACTTTTTCCGTACCTGTAGAGGACGCCAAAAAAGTTGCAGTATTGGGAAGTTTTAACGAATGGAACGCAAAAAAAGCGGTTGTGCTTAAAAAGTTGAAAAACGGTACTTTTAAAGGCACCGTAGATTTAGAAAAAGACAACTCTTACGAGTTTAAATATTTGGTTGATGGCACTTATGTTAACGATGATCAGGCTGATGCGTATGCATGGAATGATTTCGGAGCTGAAAATGGTGTCTTAAATTTATAGTAAGAGATTCTTAAGAAATTAAAAGAGCTTTCTTCCGAGACTTCGGAATTGAAAGCTCTTTTTTTTGTATATCAAATTGCATTACTTTTTAATGAAGGATTTAGCCCCTTTTCTTCCATCATTTGATTTTAACTGAAGGAAATACATTCCCGTAGTCAATTGTGACACATCAATCTGTTCTTTATCAAGGATTCCTTTAGAAATCGTTTGCCCTGAAAGATTTGAAATGGTATAGGAAATTTGGGTTGCATCGGCCTGGGACAGTTTCACATTTAAATCATTTTGAACAGGATTCGGGTACAATTTCATCAAACTACTGATATTATTGAAATCATCAACACCCAAGGTGGAACTAATGGTAGCTTCATACATCCCATTGCCGTGTGTTCCAATCAACAGTTTATGGTCATCAGGTCTGTATTTTAAATCGCTTACCAGAGCAAAGCCAATTTGGTTGGGAGCTTCCCTGACCCAATCTGTAGTTGCTGGGTTCGATGAACTATATAATCCCCTTGCAGTACCCACAAAAAAGGTGGTTTCTCCATTGTCTTCTGCAATGGCTGCAGATCTAATGGAATGTGATGATAGATTGCGCTCCACCAAAGTCCAGGTTGCACCTTTGTCTTCAGTTAAGAAAATACTATCAGTGCCATAGTTTGAATACGTTGCGAGTATCATATTATCGTTAGTTGGATGAATGGCCAGACCAGTAACAATGGATGGAAATCCAAGAGTTGCTGTTGGCGGTGTAATGTTCACTGCGGAAGACACAGAGGCCACATTTTGTGGATCATCCAATCTATAAATATGGCCTGAATCGCCGCCCATCAAGAGATAGCTTGTAGAAGCATTATAAGTGCCCCAACTGGTTGAGAACGTTTGAAACCATTCATCCAAATCGGTAGTGCCAAAACCGGGAGGAGTACCAAGGTTGTTCCAAGTTAAAGTGGTCACATTTGTGGCATCATTGGTACGGTATAATACGCCCTTACCTGCATA
>DASWKU010000216.1:0-7410 GCA_036396455.1 Flavobacteriaceae bacterium | reverse complement strand
AGAAAGAACAATGGCATTTGTTTTAACCAACATGGTCTTATGGTTATTTTTATCTGATAATTGCCAGTTTTAAAACCTTTGTTTCCAGAGAATCCAAATCGGATATTAAAATTAAATAGACCCCCGAAGCTACAACATTATTGGCTAGGTTTTTACCGTTCCAAATGGCAGTGCCCCCGTCGATGGCAAAATTATAATTAGCTCTTGAAGTGCGTTGATTGATTCGAGATTGTGCTTCGGCTACCAAATTGCCTTCAATATCGGTGATTTTTATATTTACATTTTCAGTCAGCCCTTTTATTTTAACGCCGTTATTGATATTGTTCAAATCATTAAACCCTAAAATATTATATTCGGGCCTTACTGGGTTTGGGTAAACAAAAACATTTGATAATTCCTCCTCGGTATTGGAACCTCCAGACAAAAACGAGACCAAACCTTTTGGAGTTGAGATATAAACCTTTCCACTTTGTGAATCGATTGAAATATCGCTTATGGTATTGGACGGTAAAGGGGAATTATCGGTTGTAAAATGGTAGATTGTTTCCTGCCCATCTGGTGAGAAATAAAATAGCCCAGAGTCAAAAGTCCCGACCCATTTATTGTTGGAGCCATCTACTTTAATATCTGTAATATACTGGTTTGATAAAAGTTCTTTAGGAATCCCGTCTTCAAGTATCACGATTTCGTTGACACTAGGGTTTGGGTCGTCCAAAAAATTTGAAGTATTAAATAATACCCTTAATCCTTTTAAGGTCCCTATCCATAGTTGACTCCTATTGTCCATTGCCAAAGATTGAGTAACTGTTATTGGCATGTTTTGTTCTAAACTGTAAACCCTATTAATTACCTTGCTTCCATTATTTTCATTATACCCTATTACCCCATTTTTGTAACACGCGATCCATTTTGTCCCATTTCTATCCACTACCAAATCGTTAAATCCAAATTCATCAGTTGACCCATCTGGTATGACTTCCTGAAAACTATATGCCTTCCATTGATTCGTGTTAGGATTATATGATTTTAAAGGACTGTCATTTCTAGCTGTCATAGTCCAGAGCAAACCACTGGAATCAAATTTGGAGCCACTGGTTCTAATGCTTATTGCACTTGGGTTGTTAGGGTCGTAAAGGGATTCCAAACCACTGTTGGTTTGGTTATATAATATGGTAGCCTTATCATCATTCAACTCTAAAAGTCCGTCATGGGTTGCGCTAATAAACACCTGTTTTGGATTGAAAGGGTTAACGGAGGTATAGGTTAAATTTCTTGCTGTCAACAAACTATCATAAGGAATATTATGCCATTTCTCATTCTCAAAGATACTTAATCCATATTGTCTTAAAGGGAAGGGGTTATGGGAAACGGTATAGTCTCCAAAAGTTAACCAAAGTTTATTATAACCAGCTTCAATTTTAAATCCATTATTTCTTAAAGGGCCATCTGGCCTAATCACTTCATAGTCATTAGTATTTGACTGTAATGCTTTTAAAACTCCAAAATTAGAGGTTCCAATGAACATATCTTCTCCTACTAGTGTCGCTGATGAAAAACTTGTGTTGAACTCTTGATTGATTGAAGCCGTTGACAATAGATTATAATCACTGTCGTAGATAAACACGTTTTTTATTGTTGTGATAATTAATTCATTATTGACTTCTCTTGTGTCTAAAGGCAAATCTTGATAGACAAATAGTTGAATCAAATTATCATTGACAATTTCATAAAATGTTCTATTCAATCTAGCAGCATATAATTTATCTCCTACAGTTTGTATTGACTTAAAATCACCTGTGCCAATGGTTTGCCACTGCTGATAATCAATTAGGTTTGGGTTTAGTAATGATGCCTTTTTTATGGCATTATTACTCCCACAAGCAGCATAAATGAAATCTGCATATACCGTTGTTTGATTGACATTTATTTGACTTCCTCCAAAGCCCATCAAATAGGTATCCCCAAATTCCAAGCGTTCCAAATCATAAACCGATATCCCATAGTTGGTGGATATATACACCAACCCATTGTTCTCATTAAAGTGGTTTATTCGTTTTGTGTTGGGTGAAATGGTCTCTTTATCCAAAATATCGACTACAGATAACACTTCGGTGTCATTATCAAAAACAATTTCAATTAAGCCGTTTTCATAGCCAATCATCAGTAATTGGTAATCTTCACTATATTTAATTTTAGTAATGGTTTCCCCAGACAAACCATTGATCGTTGTAATATTTTGCAATTCGTTTGTGGTTAAATCATAGCTGAAAATGGCATTTTCTGAAGCTGCATAAATTTTACCATTGCCTTGTGTTACGTCTTTAATGTTATAGTATGAAAAATAACCTTCCCATAGCGAAGAGTAATCTTGAGCAAAATAACATAGTGGTAAGAGATAAATTGCAAATACAACTATTCTTTTAAACATAGACGTTTTTTTAATTTTCAAATATATTTATATCTAACGACAAATGTTCAAAATTATGCACATTATGATTTAAAGTAAATCATGAATATCTTTTTTGTAGTTTACAATTCTATTAGATTTGCCTAAAAGAAATCTTAAGAATTCCTTGAAATATAATCTAGTGCACCAGAACAGAAATCATAAATTATTTATAACTATATTAATAATACACTTCCTGTTCTTTGTTATTAAAATCTCATTAGGACATTTTTTTTTAAAAGATTCATATGAATACTACCATCTAGCCAAAAACATAAAAGACAGTTTTGAATTTTATTCAGCCAATCTTAATTCAAATATCCTATTAGAAAATTATACGAAAAGACCTCCCATATACAGTATTTTTATCCTTGTTGGTTCTTTCTTATTACATTCAAAAGTTACCGTTCTCATTGTCCAAAACATCATTTCAATAGCTAGCATTTTTATTTGTTTGAAACTTTTTAAATATTATTATAAACAAATAAATCAAAAAATTCTGATTATATTTTTTTTAACCTCGATAAGTCAGTTTATTTATTCCAACTTTCTGATGAGTGAAATTTTATTTCAATTTTTAATTGTGCTCTTATGCCACTTTTTTCATGAGATAGTTACAAAAAAGAGGTGGGTTCAGTTGTTGTTGTTCCAAATTATAATTATTTTACTTTTTTTAACAAAACCTGTTTTTTATTTATTTATAATTCCTAATGTAGCTCTAAGTATTTGGTTTACAAAGTATATTAAAAAATCTTATGTATTCTCCTTATTACCAATTATAATATGTGCATTATATATGAACTGGAATTATCAAAGAACAGGCAGCTATGAATTCTCAAGTATTCAAAATATTAACTTAAAGAATTATAATCTTTACTATTTTAATGTAAATAAATACGGTGAGGAATATGCAAATATGATAGACTCAAAAATCACAGAGCTTGCCAATAATAAAAACACCTATTCAGAAAAACAAAATGAAATAAGGAAATTGTCATTAAACTATATAAAAAAAGATTGGTTTAGTTATTCCTTTTTCCATTTAACAGGTTGTTTTAGAATGTTTTTAGATCCTGGGAGGTTTGATCTTTATAACTTTTTTGAGTTTAGTAATACCAATGAAGTTGGGTTTTTGAAACATCTAAATAGGAATGGTGTTGTTGGAGCTTTTGAATATTTTAAAAGGCAACCTTTTTTAATTGTTTTGATTATCCCCATTATGCTTCTATTTAATATATTTAAACTAGCAGGCTTTGTTATCTTTTGGATTAATAATTACAAAACAACACCTGCTTTGTTTTGGTTTATGCTATTCATTATAATCTATATTGTAACCTTAACCGGATTAATAGGTTCAGCAAGATTTTTAGTGCCTATATTGCCAATTTATTTAATGTTTGCGGCTTTAGGTTATTCGCAACTTGGGTTTATAAAACACCAATTTCTATGTACAACAACTTAATAAATTAGAAGCTATAAATATCACTTCTGAATTGAAAATGAAAATGTTTATATCTGGATTTTATTTGATAATAATAAAAGATTATAAATGAAAAAAGTTATAGTCATTGGAGCTGGGCCTGCAGGTCTTAGTTGCGCATACGAACTGAGTAAAAACGAAGTTGAAGTTATAGTTTTTGAAGCAAGTAAGCAGGTTGGTGGTATGGCAAGAAGTTTTGATTTATGGGGTCAAATAGTTGATTTGGGACCTCATCGCTTTTTTTCTAAACAGAAAGAAATTAATGCCTTTTTTAAAGAATTAGTGAAAGATGATTTTACATTAGTAAATCGACAAACGCGTATATTTTATAATGGTAAATACTTTCAATACCCATTAAAATTCGGCAATGTTCTCCAAAACTTATCATTAATAACAATTTTTCAAATTCTTTGGGACTATCTAATCCGAATTATTTATCCAATAAAAAACCCTAAAAATTTAGAGGAATGGATAAGCAACCGTTTTGGAAAAAAACTTTATACTATCTTTTTTAAACACTACAGCGAAAAGCTTTGGGGGATTAAATGCACCCAAATTGATGCTGATTGGGCGGCCCAAAGAATTAAATCATTATCCTTAAGCCAAGCTGTGATTTCTGCTATGTTCAACAATAAAGGCAATAAGCATAAAACATTAGTAGATCAGTTTGCCTATCCAAATAATGGCACAGGAACTTTGTACGAACGAGCCGCTAAATCAATTGAAAACAATAAAGGAAAGGTTCTGCTTAAAACCTCTATAAAAAGAGTTTTACTTGATGGGAATAGTAAAAAAGTTTATGGGGTTGAATTAAATGATGGGGTTATTATTGAAGCAGATTATATTGTTTCAACAATGCCCCTAACTAATTTGGTAAAAGGATTTGATAATGCACCTCCCAAAGTAGATGCAGCAATTAATTCACTTTATTTCAGAAACACCATTTTAGTTTATTTTGAAATAAACGAGAAAAATCTATTTGCAGATAATTGGCTGTACATACACTCTCCCAATGTGAAACTAGGAAGAATTACCAATTTCAGGAATTGGTGCCCAACTTTAAACAAAGGGAAAGAAACAACAATACTCGCATTGGAATATTGGTGTTTTGAAGAAGATAAACTCTGGTCACAAAAAGAAGATTATATTGTTAATTTAGCTAAAACTGAACTTTTAAGCATCAATCTCACTCATAAAGTAATCAATATTATCAACTCTAAAGTTATCAAGGTACCCAAATGTTACCCTGTATATGAAACAGGCTATCAAGAAAATTTGGATATTGTTATAAATTATTTAAAAAACATTGAAAACTTATTTCCCATTGGGCGATATGGTTCTTTTAAATATAATAATCAAGACCATTCTATTTTGATGGGGCTTTTGGCGGCAAAAAAAATAATGAATAATAGTCCAATAAATTTATGGGATATAAATACGGATACTGAATATCAAGAAGAAGGTAAAATAAAAGATGTATTGATATAGATGTATTGATATAGATGTATTGATATATTAAAATATAAGCATTATGATGTTATGCCTACTTAAATAAAAAAAGCTTCCCGAAATTGGAAAGCTTTTTAAACATATCTCATATATTTATTGCTACACAACGCCCTGAGCTAACATGGCATCGGCAACTTTTACAAATCCGGCAATATTGGCCCCTTTAACATAATCGACATAGCCATCCTTTTCTTTTCCATATTCGATACAAGATTTATGGATGTCCATCATGATCTCTTTAAGTTTTTTGTCCACTTCCTCTCTTGTCCAATTGTATCGTAATGAGTTTTGGGTCATTTCCAATCCAGAGGTAGCCACACCACCAGCATTTGAAGCTTTACCAGGAGCAAATAAAATCTTGGCCTTATGAAACTCTGATATAGCTTCATTGGTAGAAGGCATATTGGCACCTTCACTAACACAGATACATCCATTTTTCAACAATGTTTTGGCATCGTCAACATTAAGTTCATTTTGAGTTGCGCATGGCATTGCGATATCACAGGCAACTTCCCAAGGTGTTTTGTCTTCAACAAACTTTGCATTAGGATATTTTTTAATGTATTCACTTATTCTGGCTCGTTTTACATTTTTCAATTCCATGACAAAGGCCAATTTTTCTGTATCAATCCCCTCTTGGTCGTAGATATAACCTGATGAATCTGACAACGTGAGTACCTTACCTCCCAACTGAATTGCTTTTTCTGCTGCATATTGTGCTACATTTCCAGAACCGGAAATAACGACATTTTTACCTCCAAAACTGTCATTTTTGGTATCCAACATGCATTGGGCAAAATAAACAGTGCCATAACCAGTCGCTTCAGGTCTAATTAACGAACCTCCCCAGCTCAATCCTTTGCCGGTTAGCACTCCCGTAAATTCGTTTCGTAATTTTTTGTACATCCCAAAAAGAAATCCAATTTCTCTTGCACCAACACCAATATCTCCTGCTGGAACGTCGGTTTGAGCTCCTATATGTCTAAACAATTCCGTCATAAAAGCATGGCAAAACCTCATAATTTCACCATCACTTTTTCCTTTGGGATCAAAATCACTTCCTCCTTTTCCACCACCCATTGGCAGTGTCGTCAAACTGTTTTTAAACACTTGTTCAAAAGCCAAAAACTTTAAAATACTCATGTTTACTGTTGGGTGAAAACGCAACCCTCCTTTGTAAGGTCCGATTGCAGAATTCATTTGAATACGATACCCACGGTTGACTTGGATTTCCCCTTGGTCATCAACCCAACTCACTCTAAAGGTAATGGCACGTTCGGGCTCAACTATTCTTAAAAGAATGTTTTTGCCGTGATAAATATCCTGTTGTACAATGTAGGGGATCACAGTCTCTGCAACCTCTTGTACAGCTTGTAAAAATTCGGGTTCATGCCCGTTACGTACCTTAACCAGATCTAAAAAATCTTCAATTATTTTTTCCATATATTATTAAACTATTAATTTGAACTCTTTTTTGCCCCGCAAAGATACATTATCTTTAAAATTATATACTGATTTTTATCATATTCTTAATATGAAGTTCGTAAAATAATGATGTGATAAATACGTTTAATTTATTAAACTGTTCCACAAAATTCGATTTGTTTGGTAGTTAGAGCAGTTTTCATATATTTGTTAACGACAGGCCCTCAATTAAACGAAACCATATGACGCTTAATGTTAAACAATTAGCACTTCCATTTATCGTTTTTATTAATATTAATCTTGGATATGCACAACTTGGTTTTTCACATGAAATTGGGGCAATTATAGGACCCGTTGAGTTCAGATCTGATTTTGGTAGCCGTTTAAATGAAAGCACCAATTTAGGCAACAGTGGTATTGGAATAGGCATTATTCATTATATCAGTTTTGCTTACAGTGCTGATTGTAATTGTTATACAACCGACACATATTTTAATGATCACTTCAAGCTTCGTTCTGAAATTTCATGGAACTATACCAAACTTGACCA
>DASWKU010000215.1:0-7339 GCA_036396455.1 Flavobacteriaceae bacterium | reverse complement strand
AATAAATCCCAAACCATTAAAAGTGTATTATGACACTTGCTTTTAGTTTGTGATTACTTAATTTTACACCCAGATTGATATCGTACATGAAATACCCAAAAATTCCCCTTGCACAAACCGTAGTAGAACTTTGCAAAGCTCATAAAATCAGGCATATCGTTATTTCTCCAGGGAGCAGAAATGCCCCATTGATCATCGGGTTTACAAATGACCCCTATTTTAAATGTTACAGTATTGTGGATGAGCGTAGTGCCGCTTTTTTTGCATTGGGCATAGCACAACAACTTCAGCATCCTGTTGCCTTGGTCTGTACTTCGGGCAGTGCACTGTTAAATTATTATCCGGCCATTGCAGAAGCTTTTTATAGTGAAATTCCTTTAGTGGTCCTATCTGCGGACAGGCCGAAAAATTTTATTGGGATAGGTGACGGACAGACCATCAATCAAAATGAAGTTTTCGCAAACCATATTTTGGATTCCGCCAATTTAAAATTGGATTTGAAGGACGAATACAAATTGCCGGATGATGAGGACCTTCCAATTTTTAAAAGTTTGGAGGATAAACTCGAACGCTTTTTGGGCATACAGCAGGACATTCAAACCTATAATGAAACGGAGATTAACACGGCTATATTCAAGTCCATTCACAAATCGGGGCCTGTGCACATCAACATTCCTTTTGATGAGCCTTTATATGAAATGGTGGATACGTTGAGCGTTAAGGTCAAACCCTTGAAGTTGGACACCAAATCCAAAAGGGCAGACGATTTTGAACTCAAACAATGTCTGGACGATTGGAACGACGCATCAAAAAAAATGATTTTGGTTGGTGTCAACCCACCCAATTCGGTGAGACAAAAATGGTTGGATGAACTGGCTAACGACGATAGCGTCATAGTATTTACCGAAACGACTTCCAATTTAAACCATGACGAGTTTTTTCCGAGCATCGATAAAATCATCTGGCCTTTGGATGAAGAAGGGTTTAAAAAATTGCAGCCCGATATCTTGCTCACCTTCGGAGGATTGATCGTTTCAAAAAAAGTCAAGGCATTTTTACGGAAATACCAACCAAAACAGCATTGGCACGTTGGTGAAAACAAGGCCAATGACACCTTTTTTTGTTTGCAAAGGCACATAAAAACATCTCCCAATACGTTTTTCCACATGTTTTTGCCAAAAATCACGCATTATGTGAAGAGCAATTACAGGCCGTATTGGAATTTTGTAAAAGACTACCGACTTAAAAAGCATGGGGATTATCTAAAACAAATTCCGTTCAGTGATTTTAAGGTCTTTGATGTGGTTTTAAAATCCTTGCCCAACACTACCATTTTGCAGTTGAGCAACAGTGCCACAGTGCGTTATGCCCAACTTTTCGATTTAAATAAGACTTTGGAAGTGTTCTGCAACAGGGGCACAAGTGGGATTGATGGAAGCACCTCAACGGCCATTGGATGTGCAACCGTGAATAATAAACCCACGACCTTTGTTTCGGGCGATTTGAGTTTCTTTTACGATAGCAATGCCTTGTGGAACAATTATATCCCAAACACCTTTAGGATTATAGTGATCAACAATCAGGGAGGTGGAATTTTCAGGATTCTTCCAGGTCATAAAGACACCGATAATTTCGATTATTTTTTTGAGACCAAGCACGACATGACGGCCAAACAGTTGTGCAAAATGTACCATTTTGAATATGCCTCGGCTTCAAATGAAAACCAATTAAAGTTAAAGATCAAAGGATTTTATTCAGCATCGGACCGACCAAAATTATTGGAAATCTTTACCCCAAGGACCATTAATGATGAGGTGTTGCTCAATTATTTTGAATCCCTAAAATAGAATAATGGATAAGCAAACAGCCCACCCCAATTGTTTGGGACTCTGGTCCCCTCCCGAATTGTCACAACTGAAGGGTGGAAAAATTCTTCGTTAAACAATTAGAATCCAGAAAATCCTTGCCCTTTAGGGTTAGGGCAAGAGGATTTTCGGCATCAAATTGCTTATCAATTATTCAAGTTAAAACAGAATACCTTATTTAACAACAGATATGATTATCTTTGCCGTATGATACACATTGGGAAATACAATACGTTGGAAATACTTCGCGAAACGGATCAAGGCCTTTACATTGCCGATGACGAAGGCAATGAAGTGTTGTTGCCAAACCGTTACGTTCCGGAAGAATTTAAAATTTGGGACAAGCTTGAGGTTTTTGTCTATTTGGACAATGAAGAACGCCCGGTTGCAGTCACCGATAAACCTTATATCAAAGTCAATGAGTTCGCCATGTTGCGTTGCAATCAAGTAACTCCTCATGGTGCTTTTTTGGATTGGGGGCTTTTGAAGGAACTGTTCTGTCCATTTAAGGAACAAGCTTCTAAAATGAAGGTCGGCAGTTGGTATTTGGTGTATTGTTATCTTGATGAAGAGACTGGAAGATTGGTGGCGTCGAGTAAAACCAATCGATTTTTGGACAATAAAAACCTAACTGTTGCACCTTTTGAAGAAGTGGATGTAATCGTGTCACATCCTTCAGAACTTGGGATGAATGTGATTGTCAACGAGAAACATGCCGGGCTTATATTTCAGGAAGATATTTATAAGGACATCAGTGTGGGAGACCGATTGAAGGGCTATGTAAAAAAAATACGCCCGGACAATAAATTGGATATTGGATTGGGAAAAATTGGCTATCGGAACATTGAACCCAACGCCGAGACCATTATGAAGGAACTGGAGGATAACGACGGGTATTTGGGTTTGACCGATAAATCAGACCCCGAAGCGATTAAGGAAACCCTTCAAATGAGCAAAAAAAGCTTTAAAAAAGCGATAGGCACCCTGTACAAACAACGATTGATTACAATTGAAGAGGATGGTATAAGGCTAAATGATTATTCTTGAGCTGTCAACTTTTTGCTTTGTCCATTTAATGGCATCATCTAGATCAAAAAAAACTTCACCATCCAATTTTAATAAGCGTTTTTCCAACTCAAAGTTTTTAAATGAAAGATCATTATAGCCCACTACGGCATTGGCGACAAGTAATCCAAACTCACTTACAATGGGAAGAATATCATGTAAATTGATGGAATAAGAGTGAAATCTATGGCTAATCAAACCGTAAGGTTTTTTAAAACCATAATGTTCGTGAATGAGGTCTATGACTTCATTCAAATCTTCTTTGACGACGGTAACGCCTTCAAAGATTTCTGAAATAACATAAGAGTCATAAAAATAAAGATCACCGGATTTTAGATTATAGACATAATTGGCAATACCAGCTAAAGGAGAATCTTTAATAGTCATTATAAGGGATTTAAAAATTTTGCCGTAAAATACAAAAATTCCATTAAAAATAAGCGGTACTTTTTTATAATACGTATTTTTACGTGAAATATGATTTTTTAACAAAATGAGTGAAATTGATTGGTCGATAGCCAAAAAATATGAAGATATTACCTATAAAAAATGTAATGGAGTCGCCAGAATTGCGTTTAACCGGCCCGATGTTAGAAATGCCTTTAGGCCAAAGACCACCAGTGAACTTTATGAGGCCTTTTACGATGCCAATGAGGATGTGAATATTGGCGTGGTTTTGTTATCAGCTGAAGGCCCTTCATCCAAGGATGGAGTCTGGAGTTTTTGTAGTGGTGGCGACCAAAAGTCAAGAGGGCATCAAGGCTATGTGGGTGAAGATGGGTATCATCGTTTGAACATATTGGAAGTCCAGCGTCTGATTCGTTTTATGCCAAAGGCCGTTATTGCAGTCGTGCCCGGTTGGGCCGTTGGTGGTGGCCATAGTCTGCATGTGGTTTGCGATTTGACCTTGGCCAGTAAGGAGCATGCCATTTTTAAACAGACCGATGCCGATGTCACGAGTTTTGATGGCGGCTATGGTTCGGCCTATTTGGCAAAAATGGTGGGACAAAAACGGGCCAGGGAAATTTTCTTTTTGGGTCGAAATTATTCCGCTCAGGATGCTTTTGAAATGGGCATGGTCAATGCGGTTGTTCCTCACAATGAATTGGAAAACACAGCATATCAATGGGCCCAGGAGATTTTGGCAAAATCGCCAACCTCTATAAAAATGCTTAAATTCGCATTGAATTTAACGGATGATGGCATGGTAGGTCAGCAAGTGTTTGCAGGTGAAGCCACCCGCTTGGCCTATATGACCGATGAAGCCAAAGAGGGCCGGGATGCATTTTTGGAAAAGCGCAAGCCTAACTTTGATAAAAAATGGATACCTTAATCCCGTAAAAAAAAAAATTAAATGAGCAAACTAAAGCCTTGGTTGTCTGCTATTCGACCAAGAACGCTTCCTCTATCGATTTCCGGCATTATTGTCGGGACTTGTTTCGCATATTATAATGGATTCTTCAATCTCGCCATTTTAATTCTGACCATTTTAACGGCGATTAGCTTCCAAATTCTTTCCAATCTGGCAAACGATTATGGCGATGGCATTAAAGGAACCGATAGTGCCAATAGAATAGGGCCTGAGCGCACCATTCAAAGTGGAGCCATTACGCCACATCAAATGTTCGAGGCCATTAAGGTCAATATTCTCATCATTATCTTGCTCGTTTTTTTTCTGCTTTACATGGCCTTTGGCAAAAGCCATTTTTTATATACCCTTTTCTTTATTGGTCTTGGAGGGCTGTCGGTTTATGCCGCAATGTCCTATACCATGGGGAAAAAGGCTTATGGCTATAAGGGTATGGGCGATGTTTTTGTGTTTATATTTTTTGGTTTTGTGAGTGTTGTGGGGAGCTATTTTTTATACACAAAACAATTGGACCATCACGTATTTTTGCCCGCAATTGCTATTGGGCTGTTAAGTGTGGGTGTGTTGAACCTCAATAATATGCGCGATATCGACTCCGATGAACAATCCCATAAAATCACTTTGGCCGTGAGGTTGGGAAAGAAAAAGGCTAAAATTTACCACCTTTCCTTAATCATAGCTGCTATCGTTATCTCATTTTTGTTTGCGTTGCTGTACTATTCGTCGTTTTTTAATTTCATGTTTCTTTTTGCTTATATTCCCTTAATCTTTCATATAAAAACGATTATTAAAGCAAAAAATTCCAGTGATTTTGACCCACAATTGAAGGTTTTGGCATTGACCACCTTTGGGTTCTCGATGCTTTTGGGAATTGGCTATATTCTTTAAATTTACTTCATCCTTTGCCGGTTTTTTTGTACTTTCAGTCTTAAATTATTTAGAGATGAAAATTACATTTTATGGACATGCCTGCTTGGGAATTCAAGTTAATGGTGTCCACATTTTGGTCGACCCCTTTATTTCAGGAAATCCTAAAGCTTCACATATCGATGTGGATAACTTAAAAGCTGATTACATTTTATTGACCCATGCACACAATGACCACACTTTGGATGTTGAAACCATTGCAAAACGGACCAATGCCGTTATTGTTTCCAATTTTGAAGTTGTGACCCATTACGAAAAAAAAGGTTTGGAAGTACACCCGATGAACCATGGTGGACAATGGGATTTTGAATTCGGAAACCTTAAATATGTCAAAGCCATCCACTCGTCTTCCTTTCCCGACGGGAGTTATGGAGGTCAACCGGGAGGTTTTGTGATTGAGGGCGAACACAAAAACATCTACATTGCCGGGGATACCGCCCTGACGATGGACATGAAATTAATTCCCATGCAAACGAAACTGGATTTAGCGATTCTGCCTATTGGCGATAATTTTACCATGGGTGTTGACGATGCCATTTTGGCCAGTGATTTTGTACAGTGCGACAAAGTGTTGGGCTGTCATTATGATACCTTTGGATATATAGAAATTGACCACGAGGAAGCCAAACGCAAGTTTTTTGATAAAGGTAAAGATTTGATGTTGCTGGATATTGGCGAGAGTATTGAGTTGTGAGTTGTATTCAACCCTTACAGGATTTTGAACCCTGAAATGGTTTTTTGACCGAAGACTGCGACTGTCTACTGAAAACTTTAAATCACCCACCAATCTCCAATTTATACCCAACACCGTGAACATTGATAAGTTTAATAGTAGCGTCGGGGATTAATTTTTTTCTAAGTTTTGAGATATACGTATCCAAACTTCTGCCAACAAATACGCCATTATCTTCCCAAACTTTTTTGGTAAGCTCATCACGTGTGATAATTTGGTTTGGACGTTCAATAAAAATACTCAGTAGCTCACATTCTTTTTTAGAAAGATTAATCTCTGTGGCTTCTGTTACCAATTTATTCTGTTCGTGATAAAATTTAAAACTGCCAATTACTGTGAAATTTTCATTGTTTTCATCATAAGTTTTAATGCTATGTTTCTTATTAAAGAAATAAAGAGCGATAAAAACAAAACCCGCCAAGAGCAATACAAATGCAATTATCTGTTTATTGGACGACCTTACAGAGTTCTTTAGAAAATATACTGTAATGGTATAGCAACTATAGGGTAAAATACGTCCTTCGCAAGGGATGATGCTATTGTTTACATTACGTTTTACGATATAACTATAAGCCACTTCTTTATCAACACACTGAATAACTTCAACGTGATAATGTTTTGGCATTTCAGATGCTTCAAAACTCTTTTGAACCACCGCGACCAAACTATCTGGATCAATTGAAACGTCTTTTTGAAATGACAGTCTGTATTTTGATGGTTCAAATTCAACAATTGGCAATACCAATGATGTTGAATCGCTGTTGTTTAATAATAATTGATGTCCAACATCACGCAACGCAATTTTTACTTGTTGCGAAAAGTCATTGTTTTGTTCTTTTGGTTTGAAAAATAACCAAACCGAAACAATGAGAAGTAGTAAACCGATTAATAGATAAAATTTCTTTTTATTCATAGCGTTCACAAATAACTTACAATTTTATGATTTTTTACAAGTGTTGACACTTCTTTTGCACTTTTTTCACACTTTTCATTACGGAAGCCGATAGTTTTACATCAAAACAAAACATTATGACTAAAGTTGTTACAATTATTTCGCTTTTCCTTTTCACAACATTGTTCGCTTGTGCTCAAAAGCAAACCAAAACGACAGAAACTAAAGAAACGTCTGTTGCTGTTAAAAAGCAATCCATTTCTAAAGTGCTTTCTGATAAGGAAAATGTATCGATGAAAGAACGAGTTGCGTTGTATTTAAAATTAAAAAAAGAGCAACCAGACGCTTATAATTTTGAAAACGAAGACGAATTGACGATGTATGGTTATAGACATTTATGGGATAATAAAACTCAAGATGCGATTGAAGTTTTTAAGTTGATTGCTTCACAGTTTCCTAATTCTTCTAATGCCTATGACAGTTTGGGC
>DASWKU010000214.1:0-24951 GCA_036396455.1 Flavobacteriaceae bacterium | reverse complement strand
AGCAACAATGCGAATATTAAGATTATCTTTTTCATGTTTTCTTGGGTGTTAATTAATGATTACTTAACAAATATAAAAATTTTACAATATAAATACGTTTTCTTAACGTTAAGTTTACATTAAATTTTTAATTCATTGGTTTTCAACATAAAAGATTAAAAACTGTTTTAATGATTAATTAATATTTTCATTACAATAAAGTTACTTATGTAATTGATATTTGCATGTATTTTAAAGTACATATTAGTTATTCATAATAATGTATTAGTTTTTGTCAACTGTTTTTATCATGAATTCTAATGACTGCCTTTGGCCAAGGCAGTCTTTTTTATGCTCAAAACATAATGTTTACGAAACATTAAGTTAACATGAGTTTTAGTTCTTTGCAGCGACAAAAACTAATACCTAATGAAGCTAAAGTTTTCTATTGTAGCAATGCTCTTACTTGCTATAAATACAATTCATTCTCAGGAAATAGAATCTTCAAAATTCGGAAAAGGAATACTTAATATTGTTGGTCAAGACAGTAGTTGGACTATGAAGATAGCCCTCAGAATGCAACTTTTAGGCGCATCAACTTGGGAAGACGGGACCAATAATGAAACTAGTTTCTTGGTGCGCAGAGCACGATTAAAATTCGATGGTTATGCATTTAGCCCAAAACTAGAATATAAAATGGAATTAGGGTTGAGCAATAGAGACATATCGGGGGCATCGGAATTTACAAGCAATGCCCCAAGGTATATTTTGGATGCGTTAATAAAGTGGCATTTTTATGAAAACTTTGAGCTTTGGTTCGGACAAACCAAACTGCCAGGGAACAGAGAACGTGTGATATCTTCAGGGGATTTACAGATAGTGGACCGCTCACTTCTAAACAGTCGATTTACAATTGATCGCGATTTTGGCTTTCAATTAAGACATCATTTTAATCTTTCCGATCAATTTATTGTAAAAGAAATTTTTTCATTGGCTCAGGGGGAAGGTAGAAATGTTACTACAGGAAACCTAGGTGGATATCAATATACAGGGCGTGTTGAACTGCTGCCTTTTGGAGATTTTGAAAGTAAAGGAGATTATTCAGGAGGTGATTTAAAAAGAGAAGAGACCCCTAAATTATCTTTGGGAATTAGCTATGACCATAATAATAATGCTGTTAAAACAAGAAGTAATCAAGGGTCTTATATGGTAACCGATACAGGATTTTTTGAAACCAACATCAACACACTGTTCATTGATGCCATGTTTAAATATCATGGGTTTTCTTTAATGGCTGAATATGCCGATAGAGATGCCCTGGACCCTTTTGCCAAAAACTCTGATGGCTCACTAACTGGAGATAGCGTTCAAGTTGGCAATGGATTGAATATTCAAACAGGTTATTTGTTCAAAAATCAAATGGAAATCTCCGGACGTTATACAAACGTTGAATCGGATAAAAGCATCACTGGGGAAAACCCAGAAAATCAATATACTTTAGGTTTATCAAAATATTTTGTTGGCCACAAACTCAAAGTACAAACCGACATAAGTCATTTAGAGGTTGCCAATGGCAATAACCAACTGATGTATAGGTTACAATTTGATATTCACTTTTAAAAAATAACTATTACATAACATAACATATATAAACACTAACGATATTTGCAAACTATTTCTAATTGAATTATGGAAAACATTTACTTATTAATGATCATTGCCCTAGCTGTCTTGGCCATTGCAGACTTGGTTGTTGGTGTCAGTAATGATGCTGTTAACTTTTTGAATTCTGCAATTGGAGCAAGAGTCATACCCTTAAGGACCATTATGATTGTGGCTAGTTTAGGGGTTGCAATTGGTGCCATTTTTTCCAGTGGTATGATGGAGGTTGCGAGAAGCGGTATTTTTAACCCCGGGGAATTCATGTTCAGTGAAATCATGATTATTTTTATGGCGGTCATGATTACCGACATTTTACTTTTGGATTTCTTCAATACGGTAGCGATGCCAACTTCAACCACGGTTTCCATAGTTTTTGAGTTATTGGGGGCGGCCGTGGCAATGTCATTGATCAAGATTGGCCATAATGGAGGAAACTTTTCCGATATGTTAAATTATATCAATACCTCTAAAGCCTCAGAAATTATTTTTGGAATACTCCTCTCTGTGATAATCGCCTTTAGTGTTGGTGCTTTAGTGCAATGGGTGTCAAGATCGCTATTGTCCTTTAAATTTGAAAGCAAGGCCAAATGGGTTGGGGCAATATTTGGTGGTGTTGCCTTAACCAGTATTACGTATTTTATTTTTATGAAGGGCGTTGGCGGGACATCTTTTGCCAAAGAGAGTTTTGATGCCATCGAAGGGTTGACCATAAAAAATTATTTAGAGACTCACGCCTTAAAGATCATTATTATTAGTTTTATTTTTTGGTCATTATTGTCTTATAGCCTTATAGCTTTTATCAAAACCAATATCTATAAACTTATAATTCTAGTAGGAACCTTTGCCCTGGCCTTGGCTTTCGCGGGTAATGATTTAGTGAACTTTATTGGAGTCCCCATTGCTGCATGGCAATCTTACGAAGCTTGGGCAGTTTCTGGCACTGCCGCTAATATGTTTAGCATGGAAGTTTTGGCATCAAAAGTCCCAACCCCAACATTACTCCTTGTTATTTCTGGTTTTGTCATGGTAATTACATTATGGCTTTCCAAAAAGGCCAAAAGTGTTACTGAAACTGAAATCAATTTATCTAGAGAAGGCGACGGAAAAGAACGTTTTCAACCTAACTTTTTATCTCGTGGTTTTGTTAGATTTGCGGTACTATCCTCTCAGATGACATCTTATATTTTACCAAAATCTTGGCAGGCAAAAATTGAAAAACAGTTTGAAAGACCAATTATTGAACTCACTAAAGACAAAACTTATGAATTGCCCGCTTTTGACTTGGTTAGGGCCGCAGTCAACCTTATGGTTGCTGCAGTATTGATTTCAATTGCAACGTCCATGAAATTGCCTTTATCAACCACTTATGTCACCTTTATGGTGGCCATGGGAACCTCCTTGGCCGACAGGGCCTGGGGTGCTGAAAGTGCAGTCTATAGAGTTGCCGGGGTTTTAAATGTCATCGGGGGTTGGTTCTTCACTGCTTTTATTGCATTTATATCTGCTGCTATAATAGCTTATTTATTAAACTGGAATGTAGAAGTCATGGTTCCCGTTTTATTACTGATTGCAACCGTATTATTGGTCAGAAATTATATTTCACATAATAAAAAATCAAAAGAAGCTAAAGCAGAGGATCGCTTAACAAAAGCAGAAAGCCGTTCTATCCAAGGTGTCATTCACGAAAGTGCGACAAACATTGCCAATGTCGTGAAACGTGGCAATAGAATTTATACCAACGCCATTAATGGATTGGCCCTCCAAGACTTGGCCTTACTTAAAAAGAACAAAAAACAGGTCATAAAATTAGCCGAAGAAGTAGATGAGTTACGGGACCATATTTTTTACTTTATTAAGAATTTGGATGAATCCAGTGTTGCTGCCAGTAACTTCTATATTCATATTTTGGGTTACTTACAGGATATGATCCAATCTTTGGAATACATTTCAAAAGTTAGCCATAAGCATGTTAACAATAATCACAAAAAACTAAAATTCAGTCAGATAAAAGAATTGAAAGAAGTGGATGAGCGCTTTGAAATTTTCTTTAACAATACCCAGAAAGCTTTTGATTCCCGATCTTTTAAAGAAATCGGTATCATTTTAAAACGTAAAGCCGAAATCATTTCATTGGTTACCGATAAAATACAAAAACAGGTGGAACGCACAAGAAGCGAAGAGTCCAGTCCTAAAAATACAACCCTATACTTCAGCATTTTATTGGAGACCAAGGATCTGTTGAACGCCACCATGAATTTATTGGAGGAATATTATAACTCACATGATAGCTCTGTTAAACCTGCAACTGTTGTTAATGTTTCAGAAAAAGAGGAATAATTAAAGTTAAGAAATAAGCCTATTTAAAAGCCACTCATTCAGAGTGGCTTTTGTTTTTATTTAGTTTGAACCCAATTCTAAATAGAAGAGATTGTCTATTAAAACAATCGATAAATTATGAATAAAGTGTATGATAATTCCCAACCAAAGTGTATTATACCTGCTTCTTAAATATCCTAAAACCAAACCAAACGGGAAAATCCAGATAAAAGATATGAACGAAAAATGTACCAAAGCAAATATAAATGCTGTTGCCACTATGGTTACGTTTTGACTGGTTACCTTTTGCAATTGATTAAATAAAAACCCTCTAAACGCCAGTTCTTCAAATATGGGAGGTAAAATAACAATAAAAAATATCGCCCATAAAAGTGCATGATCCAAATAGGCATAGCTATAGATATAGTTTATCGATTCTACTTCAAAAACAAAATTGTTGACAAATTCAATAAAAAAATAGACAGAAATACTGGAAAAAACCGGGAAAACAAAAGTAATGAGCCATATTGCCCAATTTACTTTTGGAAACTTATATAACTTTAAAATATTTTGATAATCTACAGTACAAAATCCAATAACTAAAGCAGCAAAAACAAACTCAATCGTAAACTCTGTTATTAAACTCACTTCATTTGAGTCCATGACAAAAAAACTGATCAGTGCAAACAATAGAAACGTAACATAAAAGGCAATTATTAAATTTAAAGATTTGGTTCGTATTTCATTGGAAGTCAATTGTATGGCCTTGCCGCATTTTGGGCAGAATTTGATGTTTTCAATAAACACCTCCCCACAATTTTGACACGAACTATTTACCATGTACAAATGTTATTTTTTTACGGCTGAAGCTGAATAGATCCCTTTTCCCAAATAAACTATGATAAGAATTTTCCACAATAATCCCCTTAAAATAGTTGAAGGATCAAACAGGGCTGAAAGTATGATGGTTGTTAAAAACAACAAGAGCCCTAAAAGTAAAGCCATCACCGGTTTTTGCTTTGACCAATATGCCAAACAAAGATATATAATACACAACATTAAATCGGCAACCAAAGCATTAACATCTTGATCATTAAAAAATAAAATCAACCCAAAAACAAAGCTAATTCCCGCCATCACATAAAGCGTATTTCTTGCTGATTTTACTCTTCTATCGGCATCAATATTTTTATTTTTTTCCATGGCATTGTGAGCGTGAAATATAGCAACATCCTTATCGGTACCGTGCTCAGGATATCCACAGTTTGTGCAAAAAATACTGTCGGCATTAACATGGGTCTCGCACATTTTACAATGGGATGAGACTGTTATTTTATCTTCGATCATTGGGATAAAGTTTATGGCCTTCAAAAAGCTTTCAATTTAAATAAAAAAGATTATACTTTCGTACATTGTTCTAAATAAAGAATTATACTGCATAAAATTTATTACAGAGTCCTTTTGATTCCATTTTTTCATGATGAAGCCAAAAATGATGGTGGGTATATTTTACTTTCTGGAATAAAAACCATAGATGGGATCAACATGCCAAAAGTAAGAACTTGGTACACCAATAAAGAAAAAAACACCTATTTAGGAACCGATACCTTAAAAAATAAAAAACCATCTCATTTCTGAAATGGTTTTTAAACACATAACACTTAATTACGAACCACACATTAAGCAATCATCACCACTGGCTGATTTGGCCTGGGCAATCAATGCTTTCATTTCTTCAGCAGTCATGGGTTCTACTTCTGGGTTTTGTTGCTGGGCAAATTTGGCCGCTATTTTTGCGGCCTGTAGCTTTTGTTGCATGACAACAGCTTGGTCAACCTCAACAATTTCTGTTGCAGGTTCTTGTTTTTTGGTATTGTCCAACGTGAACTTAATGGCATCTACAGCACTTTTGGTTCGTAGGTAATACATTCCAGTTTTTAATCCGCTTTTCCAGGCATAAAAATGCATGGAGGTGAGTTTGGCCATGGTGGCGCCTTCCATAAATAGGTTGAGCGATTGCGATTGATCTATAAAATAACCGCGATGCCGTGACATATCAATAATATCTTTCATGCTCAATTCCCATACAGTTTTGTAAAGTTCCTTGATATCTTGAGGGATGGTGTCTATGCCTTGAACAGAGCCATTGGCTCTCATGATATCCTGTTTTATCCCATCGTTCCAAAGACCCAACTCCACTAAATCTTCAAGCAAATGTTTGTTGACCACGATAAACTCTCCTGAAAGCACACGCCTTGTATAAATGTTTGAGGTGTAGGGTTCAAAACATTCGTTATTGCCCAAAATTTGAGACGTACTGGCGGTAGGCATTGGAGCCACCAATAAGGAGTTACGGACACCATGCTTTTTAACATCTTTTCGCAATTTGCCCCAATCCCAATTGCCGCTTAATTCCTCATCCTTAATTCCCCAAAGGTTATGCTGAAACTCTCCCCTGCTTATTGGAGAACCTTTATAAGATTTGTAGGGCCCATCCTTTTGGGCCTCTTCCATACTGGCCGTTACGGCAGCATAGTAAAGGGTTTCAAAAATATCCTGATTCAACTGTTTGGCCTCGTCGCTAGTAAAAGGCATGCGCAACTTAATAAACGTATCGGCCAATCCCTGAACACCCAAACCTATTGGTCTATGACGGAAATTGGAATTTTCTGCTTCTTTAATGGGATAATAATTTCTGTCAATAACCCTGTTTAGGTTTTTGGTAACACGTTTGGTAATTCGAAACAATTCTTTATGGTCAAATTCTCCATTTTTGATGAACATTGGCAAGGCGATCGAAGCCAAATTACAAACTGCAACTTCATCTGGAGACGTAAATTCCAAAATCTCTGTACATAAGTTTGAAGAGCGTATGGTCCCCAAATTCTTTTGATTGGATTTACGGTTTGCTGCATCTTTGTACAGCATGTAAGGTGTCCCTGTTTCAATTTGGGATTCCAATATTTTTTCCCAAAGTTCACGTGCCTTAATGGTTTTACGTCCTTTTCCTGCAGCTTCATATTTTGTATATAGGGCTTCAAATTCTTCACTGTGGGTATCACACAATCCAGGGCATTCATTTGGGCACATTAGCGTCCACTGTCCATCTTCCTGGACACGTTTCATAAATAAGTCGGAAATCCACATCGCATAAAATAAGTCCCGCGCGCGCATTTCTTCCTTACCATGGTTTTTCTTTAAATCCAAAAAATCAAAAATATCGGCATGCCATGTTTCAATATAAACAGCAAAGCTACCTTTTCGTTTTCCCCCGCCTTGGTCAACATATCGAGCCGTATCGTTAAACACTTGTAACATGGGTACTATACCGTTACTGGTGCCGTTTGTGCCAGCAATATAACTTCCTGTTGCACGTATATTATGAATCGCCAATCCAATACCGCCAGCCGATTGTGAAATTTTGGCCGTTTGTTTCAAGGTATCATAAATGCCATCGATACTGTCTTCTTTCATGGTCAACAGGAAACAAGACGACATTTGTGGTTTTGGCGTACCGGCATTAAAAAGTGTTGGTGTGGCGTGCGTAAAATATTTTTTGGACATGAGCTCATAGGTCTCAATCACTGCGTCGATATCATTTAGATGTATACCCACCGCAACCCTCATCAACATGTGCTGTGGGCGTTCGGCAATTTCCCCGTTTATCTTTAACAAATAAGAGCGTTCCAAGGTTTTAAAACCAAAGTAATCGTACCCAAAATCGCGATTATAGATGATTGTGGAATCCAAGGTCTCTTTGTTTTCTTCAATCACTTTATAGACATCATCTGCAATTAAGGGTGCTTCTTTTCCTGTTCTTGGATTGATATAGAAATATAAGTCGTGCATGACTTCGCTAAACGACTTTTTGGTGTTTTTATGTAAATTGGAAACTGAAATCCGTGCCGCCAAACGTGCATAATCAGGATGTGTGGTGGTCATGGTTGCTGCAATTTCGGCTGCCAAATTATCCAACTCACTGGTGGTTACTCCATCATACAAGCCTTCAATAACACGCATCGCAACTTTTACGGGGTCTACCAGTTCGTTTAATCCATAACACAATTTTCTCACTCTTGCAGTGATTTTGTCGAACATCATGGGCTCTCTATGACCATCTCTTTTTACTACATACATAATTACTTAAGGTTTTTGGTTTTCCTGATATGCCTTCAGAAAATGGGTTAATTAGTTAGGTTATTATTTTGATTTTAAAGGTCAGAAACCGCTTCCGATATTTCGGAATGATTCCTGCTTAACTTAAAATCCATTAGAATTAATTTGATTTTTCGTTGTACTGAAAATTTCAGTAAAACGGATAAAACATTCAAAATTGTTACTTAAAGCAAGGCCTTATGAATGTTTTTATGTTTAAAAATCAGCGTCAAAACTGAATTTGTCCTTTTCCTCCTCTTTATTAAGAACCCCAGCCTTTTGATATTCCGACACGCGTTTCTCAAAGAAATTGGTTTTCCCTTGAAGTGAAATCATGTCCATAAAATCAAATGGATTGGTGGTATTGTATACTTTTTCGCAACCTAATTCACTTAAAAGTCTATCGGTCACAAACTCCAAATATTGTGACATTAAGGTGGCGTTCATCCCTATTAAACTAATGGGTAAGGATTCGGTTATAAACTCCCTTTCTATGTCTAGTGCATCCACCAAAATTTCAGTGATACGCTCTTTAGAGACCTTATTTACTAAATGCTTATTGTGCAAGTGTACCGCAAAGTCGCAGTGCACGCCTTCGTCACGGGAAATCAATTCGTTTGAAAAGGTCAACCCTGGCATCAAGCCACGTTTTTTTAACCAAAATATAGAACAAAAGGCTCCAGAAAAGAAAATACCCTCTACTGCTGCAAAGGCAATCAACCGTTCGGCGAAACTAGGAGAGTCTATCCATTTTAAGGCCCAATCGGCCTTTTTCTTGATGGCCGGAAAGGTTTCGATGGCATTAAACAATTGATCCTTTTCCGCTTCATCCTTAACATAAGTGTCAATTAACAACGAGTAGGTTTCACTGTGGATGTTTTCCATCATGATTTGGAAACCGTAGAAGAATTTTGCCTCGCTGTATTGCACTTCGTTCACAAAATTTTCAGCTAAATTTTCATTTACAATGCCATCGCTTGCGGCAAAAAACGCCAAAATGTGCTTTATAAAATAACGCTCGTCACCATTTAATTTGTTTTTCCAATCCGAAAGGTCTTGGTGCAAATCAATTTCTTCTGCGGTCCAAAAACTTGCCTCCGATTTTTTGTACCAGTTCCAAATATCATGATGTTGAATAGGAAAAATTACGAATCTATTTTTGTTCTCTTGTAAAATGGGTTCTGTAAATTGAGACATTTTTTAGTTGTTATTTATAAAATTTAGTTCTAAAATTTAGAATGGCTTGGAACTAACAAAGATTCAAAATTGTGATTGAAAATGAAAGGTAAACTTATAAACATTGTCAACAAGTTTTTAACAAACCAAAAATTACATATAATTGTTGGTGATTTTTAGAAATTATTACAATGAATTGATTTTCAACTATTTAACTATATGTGTCGATATTATTTTTAGTACGAAATATCGTATAAAAACTTGACCTATAGCCCATGTTCACTTGATTTTTTAATGATAAAAAGTGCTGAATTACCTGTTCTAAAAAAGCCTACCGCTCAAAGGTCTTGGCCACTTTTTCAAGCTCCATATACCAATCCTCACCAAACTTTCTGATGAGTGCCTGTTTTACAAATTTATAAACCGGAACCTGAAGTTCTTTGCCCAATGTACAGGCGTCGTCGCAAATATGCCACTTGTGATAATTGATGGCCGAAAACTCTGAATACTCTTTGACCCGAACGGGATACAAATGACAGGAGACCGGCTTTTTCCAATCGACGACGCCTTGGTTGTGGGCTTCTTCAATGGCGCATAGTGCAATGCCCTTTTTATCAAAAAACACATAGGCACAATCGGCTCCGTCAATTAAAGGGGTTTCAAAATCGCCATCTTCGTTAGTGATGAAAGTGCCCTGTTTTTCGATGGCGTCAATTCCTTCCTTGCGCAAAAAAGGTTTGATTTTAGGATAAATCCCGTTCAGGATTTTGGTTTCTTCCTTTTCAAGTGGTGCGCCGGCTTCTCCATCTATACAACAAGCCCCTTTGCATGCCGATAGATTGCACACAAAATCCTTTTCAATAATGTCTTCTGAAACGATGGTTTTTCCTAATTGAAACATGCTGCAAAGATAGATTTAATTCATTTAAAAAATATCGCTTGAAGGACAATTAAACTTTACGATAATTTAATAAGATAATTCGTTTATAATTATCGAAATTTGCAAAAAAATAAACCATAAAGTGATACAGCTTAATCTTAAGGAAATATTTACCGCATTTATGGTGTTGTTTGCTGTAATTGATATTATTGGAAACATCCCTATTGTAATAGACCTTCGAAAAAAAGTAGGGCATATACAAAGTGAAAAAGCGTCCATCATTGCCGGTATCATCATGATTTTATTTTTGTTTTTAGGCAAAACCATCTTATCACTTATTGGTATTGGGGTGAATTCCTTTGCTGTGGCTGGAGCTTTTATTTTATTTTTTATTGCATTGGAAATGATTCTTGGAATCACGCTCTACAAACAGGATGAGCATACAGCCATGACTGCCTCCATATTTCCATTGGCATTTCCGTTAATTGCCGGTCCCGGGAGTTTAACTACGCTCTTGTCGTTACGTGCTGAATACCGAATTGAAAATATCATCGTTGCGGTTGTTTTAAATGTTATCATTATATTTATTGTTCTTAAAACTTCGGCAAGGATTGAAAGGGTTATTGGACAGAATGGCATCAACATTATCCGTAAAGTGTTTGGTGTTATTTTGTTGGCCATAGCCGTTAAGTTATTTGCACACAATATTAAAGCCCTATTTGAATTGGCGTAATTATGAAGAAGTTCACTATAATATTTACTGTTGTTGCTGTGGTGCTGATTGTTTTTAACGCTACAAAAGTTAGTTTTAAAACACCTTTTGAAGGTGAAAGCATTGTGGCCCTGATTACCATTTTCGCTCTTCTTTGTGGTATTATCCTATTGCAGATTTTAAGGCTGTCAAAACGTGTTGGACAGCAACTAAAAAATAAAAAATAATGTTTGATGTTTTAATTGTTGGTGGTGGTGCAGCGGGACTATCCTGTGCATTGGTTCTGGGTTCAGCACATGAAAAGCCATTTGCCAAACAAAAACAAATTGGTATCATCATGCACCAAAAATCCTCCCAGCTCCAAAGCGCCTTGTTGAACAACGCTTTAGGTTTACCTGCGGGAACAACAGGTCAGTCTGTGTTGGACATTGGGAAAATTCAATTGTATGATTTATACCCTCACGTCGAGCAAATTGAAGATGAAAAAGTTTTGAAAATTTCCCGGACCGTTGAAGGGTTTACAATCCATACCAACAAATCATCCTATAGTTCAAAACTGGTCGTTATTGCCGTTGGATACACCAATTTAATGTCCATTAAAGGGTTGGACTCTTTTATTGAGCCTCATCCAAGAGCCGCTGTTGAAAAAGGGCATATCTGGTTAAAAAATGACCATCATTTCATTGAAAACGGATTGTATGTTGCCGGGACCTTGGCGGGATGGCGGAGCCAATTTTCCATCGCCTCAGGGAGTGGGGCCCAAGTGGCCACGGATATTTTGACCCTTTGGAATGAGGGGAAGCATACTAAAATCCATGACAAACTTTAAGTTACTGATCCTTTTCCTGGCTTAACAAAATGACTTCGTCTATCACCGCATCTTTTTCATTGGTGATCTGCTCTCTTTCATTATCGCCAAAAAGCTGTTCTGCCAAAGCCGCTTTTATAAGTTGTTTCATGGTATCGCGATAGGCTGTAAATACAATATTGGCCCTTTCCTCCCTTGAATTAAAATAGTTTTGAAAACGTACAACGACATCGTCACCGACCTGAAAATTAGTTTTGAAATCTTCAAATGTTACACCTTCATAGACCCTTCTGTCTTTATCCAATTCCTCAAAAACAAAATTACTGATATAACCCCTGCGTTTGACATAATTTAAAGTTTCATTTTGTATGTTCGTATCCGATGGCACAAAAATATCCGGGATAATGCCCCCGCCACCATATACAATCTTACCTTTTGGTGTTGTAAATTTTAAGGAGTCCGCAACCTGAATATTGCCTTCATTGCTAAATTCACCATTGCTCAAGCGCTTATAATAATCGTTGTAATAATCTTCACTATTCCCATTGTCATAAGGTCTTTGTATGGAGCGTCCTGTTGGTGTATAATATCGAGATACGGTAAGCCTAACTGCGCTTCCATCGCCAAGGGCCATTTCGCGTTGCACCAGCCCCTTTCCAAAACTTCGGCGTCCAACTATAGTACCCTTATCATTATCCTGTAACGCACCTGCAACAATCTCGCTTGCCGAGGCCGAATTTTCGTTAATGAGGATATAGATTTCACCATCTTCAAAATCGCCTCTTTTGGTAGCATAGCTTTTTTCAATTTTTCCTGATTTGTTTTTTGTGAACAATATCAGCTTGTCGGCCTCCAAAAATTCATCAACAATTTGTTCAGCTACACCTAAAAACCCTCCGGGATTGTCCCTTAAATCCAATACCAATTGTATTGCACCTTCACTAAGCAAGTAATCAAGTGCCTTTTTGAATTCCTTATATGTGGATTCTGCAAAACGGTTGATTTTTATATATCCCAAATCATCGGTGAGCATATATGTGGCATCCACACTTTTAATAGGAATATCGGTTCTTTTAATTTCGAAATCCAATAATTTGTTCTCTCCTCTTCTATAAACCTTTAAGTCTACTTTTGTGTTCTTCTCTCCTTTAAGTCTACCTATAATGCTATCATTGCTCCAATTTTTTCCGAATATTGGAACCCCATCGGCCATGATAATTCTGTCGCCGCTTTTAATTCCTGCTTTTTCGCTCGGCCCACCGGAAATTAGCCTAATAACGGCAACAGAATCTTTATAAGAATAAAAACTGATGCCTATGCCGACAAAGTCACCTTTCATGTTTTCGGCAATTTGTTGCATTTGATTTTTTGGAATATAGACCGAATGTGGATCGAGATTCTCCAAAATGCCATTGACCGTAACATCAACAATACTATCTGTATTGACATCATCAACATACTCATAATCTATATAATCTATAAGTCTGTTGAGTTTATCTTTTTTACTGTTTGTGGTAAACAACCTGTCGGGACTATCCCTGAAATTCAATTTCCCACCAATAAATACTCCTATTGCTATGGCAACACCAACAATAAGCGGTATGTATTTTTTTTGAACGTTCATTATGTGCTTAAATCTTCTATTAATTTTAAATCAATCCCTGCCCTTTTCAAAAATTGCAGCCCCGAATCATCCCTATAAGCTTTTCCATATACCACCCTAACAATCCCTGCTTGGTGTATTAACTTACTGCACTCTTTACAAGGCGATAAGGTGATGTACAATGTGGCACCTTTACAGGATTGTGTTGATGATGCCACTTTTAAAATCGCATTGGCTTCGGCATGCAACACATACCATTTTGTATAGCCTTCTTCATCTTCACAAGGGTTTTCAAAGCCTGTTGGGGTTCCATTATAACCATCAGAAATAATCATTCTATCCTTTACAATTAAGGCTCCCACCTGTTTACGTTTGCAATGGGACAATTTTCCCCACTCTTTGGCAATCCTTAAGTATGCCTTATCGTATCGTAATTGTTTTTCTTTAGGCATTAATTGTTATGTGGTTTATTCATTAAAATAAAGTTGTAACGAATATAAAGGGTTCGTATTTTAATTTGTATAATTTAGAGTTAAAATTTATCATTATATTAAGAATGCTCAGGCAAATATATTGCTTTTGATGAGCATGGGGATGAGCAGTCCAACAACAATTGCGGAAATGACCATGACCCAATCACGTTTGGAAAATCTAAAAAGGGTTTGACATAAAAATGCCAAAAACAAGATGATAAATACCACTATAAGTTGACCCACTTCTATGCCCAATGAAATTTCCAGAAGTGATATTAGCTTGTTTTCAGACTTACTTATGGTCGATTCGAATACATTTACAAAGCCAAGGCCATGTATCAGCCCAAAAAATAGGGTTATAAAAAATAGTAGTCCAACTTTTTTATTTTGGGTCTTTTTCCCAGCGGTGAAAACATTAAATAAGGCAATTATTAGGACGGTCATTGGAATCAAAAATTCTATCCACTTATTGCTGACACTTATCACGTCATAAGTTGCGAAAGCTAGGGACACTGAATGGCCAATTACAAAAATGGTGACCAGAAACAAAATGTGTTTCCAATCTTTAAACAGATATGGAATGGTCAACACGATTAAAAACAGAATATGGTCGTAGGCGTTTACGTCCAATATATGGTACATACCATACTGCATATTTGATAAAAAATCGTTGAGCATAAGTTTATCTGTTATTTGGGACGTTTCAAAGGTACGACTTATAACTGTTCTTCAAAATAAATTTTAACACATTCATTTTTGAAAAAATTATAATTATTGAGGCTTTTCATCTAACTTTATACACATGTTTGCACTTGTAGATTGTAATAATTTTTATGCCTCTTGTGAACGCGTTTTTCAACCACAATTAAACAACAAACCTGTTGCCATTTTATCCAATAATGATGGTTGTGTGATTTCGCGCAGTGATGAGGCCAAGGCTTTGGGCTTGCCCATGGGAGCTCCTGCATTTAAATATGAGGCATTCTTTAAAGCGAATAACATCAGTGTGTTTTCATCCAATTACCCTTTATATGGTGATATGAGTGCCCGTGTGATGAATATTCTTGAACAATTTACGCCAGATGTTGAAGTGTACAGTATTGATGAAGCTTTTTTGGAATTCAAAGGGTTTGAGCGTTATGATTTTAATCATTATGGGCTTCAAATCAGACTGCGCATTTTAAAATGGACAGGAATTCCAACCTGTATAGGTATTGCGCCAACCAAAGCCTTATCCAAAGTGGCAAATAAAGTGGCACGAAAATTTCCGAAGCAAACCCATGGGGTCTATGTTATAGATTCTGAGGAAAAACGGCTAAAAGCTCTAAAGTGGCTTAAAATTGAAGACGTTTGGGGCATTGGTTATGCCCTCCAAAAAAGATTAAAGTTGAAACACTGTAAAACGGCTTTTGATTTTGTCCAACTTTCTGACGATTGGATCAAGAAACATTTTTCAATTACAGAATGGCGTTTAAAAAAAGATTTGGAAGGCATTCCAACGTTGGTATTGGATTATAGAGAACCCAAACGCTCTATTGCAACCACACGGAGTTTTGAATATACCTATTCCGATCTGGAAAACATAAAGGAACGCATCTCTACTTTTGCCACAAGTTGCGCCGAAAAATTGCGAAAGCAAAAATCCAGTTGTTATGTTGTTATTGTTTTGTTGAACAGTGATAGGCATAAAAAAGAACATCCTCAACACCATACAAGCAGAATGATCACTTTGCCTTTTCCCACAGATTCATCCTTAATTATAAGTAACTGTGCCGTTGAAGCAGTCTCTTCAATTTTTAAGGAAGGCATCAAGTATAAGCGAGCAGGTGTGATTGTAACTGGTTTGGTCCCGACCGATAACTATCAGTTGGATTTATTTCAGCACGAAAACCCAAAACATAAGCCATTGATGCATACCATTGATATCTTAAATGAAAAATATGAATCCTATAAAATAAAATTGGGCAATCAAGACCTTAAACGCACATGGAAAATGCGCCAAGAACGCTTATCTCCAAGATACACTACCAATATTAACGAAATACTTACCGTGGCATGTCATTAAAATTTTTAACACCAAAAAACACTTTGGATTTTTATACTCCAGAGGATTCAGCCCCTTTAGAAATTGTTTTGGCACAAACGGGAATATCGGCCGGTTTTCCTTCGCCCGCCGATGATTTTAAGGAGTTTAAAATCAGTCTTGACAAAACATTGGTCAAAAACAAGGAAGCCACTTTTTATGCCAAAGTAAGCGGGCAATCCATGGTTGGTGCCGGAATTGATGATGGCGATCTGTTGGTGGTTGATAAAAGTTTAGAGCCCCAACACAATAGCATAGCGGTATGTTTTATTGATGGTGAATTTACCGTAAAACGATTAAAGATCTCTGGTGGTGATGTGTATTTACAGCCCGAGAATCCTGCCTACAACCCTATTAAAATAACTGAAAGTAATGATTTTCAAGTTTGGGGCATAGTGACACATGTGATCAAAAAGCTGTAAACAAAAAAGCTCCAAGTTTTACTTGGAGCTTTTTTGTACACCAAATGGATTTATTCTCGAACCAAATTTTAGACTTATTTGAAAAATTAGAAAAAATCTAAGAGGCCTATAATTTATCGTCAACTCAGTTTGGGGTCTGGACGGGACTCGAAAATATTGTTTGAACTCCGATGAAACTCAATATCGACATATTCAACGTTAAATTCTGGAATGCTTAGTGTAAAACCATTATTTGAATCAAATTTAATATTTAAAATAATACCTTCATTTAGTAAAATTGGGGAGTGTTCTTTGGGTTTTATTTCACTAATAATTTGTTCAAATTCATAGGCTCTCATTTCTTCGTGATAAATAGTTTTTTGGGTCTCCTCGGCAATCTTGACCAAGGCAATCATTTTATTGTCAAACCGTTTATGCTGACTTAGGCTCTCACTTAAAGACATGTATTATAGGAAATTTAACCATTTTTAGTCAATATTTAAAAAACCAAAAGCTACTGCTTTACAAAGATTAGCTTGTTATATTGAATTTAATAATTTTCCTAATTTTTCCATACAGTGCGTTTTTAGAATGTCGAACGACTGGTTCTCGAATACACGTAAATATTCAACCTTGAAATCAATTAATTTTACATTAATTCCCTTTTTTGCATTAAACTTTGATGAAAGAATTAATGCTCCATCTACACTTCCATCATTTATTTGGTTCAAATAGCACATTTCATTGTTTTTAAATGATTGAAACAAAAATATTCTGTAACCCGATTTTGATGCTTCTATTTGAATATCAGACAAGATATGGCTGTATAAAGAATCATTGACATGTGGCAAAATTACTGCAATTGTTTTTGACTTATTTTTTCTTAATGCAACGGCATTTTTATTTGGAATATATTTATTTTTTATAGCTATTTCTCGAATGTAGTTTTTCGTTTCCAGGTTAACATCTTGCCTATTATTTAAGGCCTTGGATACTGTAGAGGTAGAAAACCCCGTTAAAGATGATATTTTTTTTAAAGTCATGTAAGTTTAATTTTTTGAAAGTACTTACTGAATATCAAAAACAAAATTCCACAAAGTAACCATGCAGGAAGTGTGACAAATGATAAGAACACATCAAATTGCACTGAAATAAAATAGAATAAAGCAAAGCTAATTGCCCAAGCTAATATAACAGCTTTGTTAAACCTGATGTTTGTCTCTTCAGCATAGTTTTTAATAATACCTGCCTTTTTATAAAAGAAATGTTCAAATACAATGATGGCTCCAAACGGGGCTAAAATAAAACCGTATAGTGCAACAAACCCTAATAATTGCATTGCAAATGCAGGAAAAACACCAGCTATTGTAGCAATAATACCTGCAATAATGGTTACCCAAAACGTGGACATTTTAGGCATAATGGCTTGAAATGCCAGACCAGCCCTATAAATCGTTGGGTTAGCGGTGGTCCAACCAGCCAATACAACAGTAATTATTCCAAAGATTCCAATAGCATTGTTTGCCAAGGGGCCAGGAGCTACATTAGGCGCTTCGCCATTACTTAAAAAGGCTTGTGCTTCAGGTGATTTTAAATAGACTGCATATAATAAGGCTGCAGCTATCCAAGCCATGTAATGGCCTACATACATTCCTGCAGCCGTCGTCCACCCTGAACTCGCCTTTTTGGCAAAACGGAATACGGATAAATCGGACATACCAACATGCATGGCTGCATTGGCAAACCAAGACCATATAACCACATGCCAAAACGTGTATTTTATTTGACCAGGAAAGGGATCTGAACCCGTTCCCCATATATTCCAAAAATCACTAAAACTTGAAACTTCCAATTGATTCAAAGCAACAATACCACATGCAATAAAAGCCACTACAATAAAGGGAGACATCCAATTAGCAGCTTTTGAAACCATATCATACCCTCTAGCAGCAATAATTGAAATTACAGCACCAATAAGAACAACAATTATAATCCATGTCAGACCATTCGGCATTGTATCTGTAAGTTTAGGCATTGGCATATTAAAAGGAATTCCCACAGCAGTAGCGGAAACCGTTATCATTGCTCCGGCCAAAAAACAAAACAATATACCATTAGCTAGATTATAACCTATAACAAGTTTTTTACCACATATTTTTTCTAATTGATAATAGAGGGTCAATCTATTTTTTACAGCAATTTCTGCTGTTAAAAAACGCCAACTTAAAACGGCAAGAAGATTTCCAAGCAATAGACCAATAATGAGGTCAAAAGCACTGACACCTGTTGTTAAAAATAAAGGGCCAATCACAAATTCCGTTCCTGCCGCATGTTCTCCGGCATACATCCCTAAAAAACTTCTCCAAGTTTTAAGTTTTGAATTTGGTACTGGTGTTCTTTCAAATTCACCTCCCGCAATTTCCTCTATAATGTCTTCTTCTTTGTGATATTGTGTCATGGGTTGCTTTTTATTTAATTAAATGGTTAGGGAAATCTTCCGTATTTTCACAACAAAGTTGTTCCATAACTTGTTGTAATTGTACCTTTAATAGTGAAATGGTATGATTTCCTCCTTTCTTCCCTAAGGCAACTGTTCCATACATAAAAGAACGGCCTAGGAAAGTGAATTTTGCACCATTGGCCATAACACGAGCTATATCTGGACCCGATCGTAACCCACTATCCATCATCACCACTATTTGACTATTATATTTTTTTGCAATTGCTGTTAAGGGCTTTACAGAGGATTCTCCCGCATCCAATTGCCGACCTCCATGATTTGATACAATAACACCATCAATACCCAAACGAATGGCTTCTTCAACATCTACTTCGTTTGCGACACCTTTTAGGACCAATTTTCCTTTCCACATATCGCGAATGGGTTTTATTCTTTCTTCATTGAGCCTTCCGCTAAAGGTTTCATTCATAAACTTACCCAATTGTTTTAGGTCCAATCCTTTGGGCATATAGGGTTTTAAGGTTTCAAAAGTAGGTTGCCCGTATTTGAGCGTATTGAAGGCCCAAGATGGTTTGCCCAAAATCTGCAACATGTTGTTTAAAGACATTTTAGGAGGCATAGCTAGACCATTTCTTATATCTCTAGGTCTAAAACCGAAAGTAGGCACATCACAAAGAATTACTAATACTGGACACTGGGCAGCTTCAGCTCTTTTTACTATATTATTGCGTAACCTTTCGTCAGTTGGGTGGTACAATTGAAACCATGCTTTTCCCTCAGTTAGTTCACTTATTGTTTCTATACTACATGTAGTTACTGTACTTAATATAAAAGGAATGTTGTGTTGAAAAGCTGCCTTGGCCAGAATTTCGGGTGAATTAGGCCACATTAAGCCTTGCAAACCTACTGGGGCAATACCAAAAGGCGCATCGTATTCTATACCAAATAATCTCGTTTTTAAACTAGAACCATTAAAATTTCTTAGATATTGCGGCTTTAATTGAATATCTCTAATATCAGAAGTATTTCTGTGTAAATTGACGTCTTCATTACACCCACCATCTAAATATTCAAAAGCAAATTTAGGAATGCGCTTTTTTGCTTTATTCCTTAAATCATCGATGGAAGGATATCTAGTATCAAATGTTAAGGTCATAGATTTATTTTATTATAAATGGAACATGTTTTTTAAGTGAGTAGTTCTTTTTTAGAAATTTGGAGTTTAATTTTTTATCTGAGATAACAATGGCGGCTCCCAAGGCCGACCCTAATGACGCATCTGTGGCCCTGAGTTTTTTATCTCTAAAATGATGCGACATCAATTTTATGTATAGATCATTATTACTAAATCCACCGTCTACGTATAACCTTTGGATATCATCATTACCAATGACGCTTTTTATGCTTTTTATTTGTACAAGCACCAGTTCTGTCATTAACTGATGGTAGGCGTGTTCATATTTATCATAAGGTATTTTAGTTTCATCTGGCATATCAGGATCATCAATGCTTTCCCATTTGAACATATATTCAAAATCTTGAGTGATTTCAAAATAGGTATCATAATCAAATTTTAAGGCCCTGTGATAATCTTCGGTAACCCCAAAATGATTGTCTAGATTTTTAACCTGAATCTTGTATTCGTTTCCTAAAAATAGACGGGTGGCTTTTACGGGTTTTCCATTGATGCGCATATAGAATATAAAATCCTTGCTCTTGGCACTTTGTAAACCGGGATTGTCTGTAAACGGATTTAGGGCAATGCTCCAGGTTCCTGTTGAAACCAAGACAAATTTTTTCTTTATGCTTCTCACGTAGGGCAATAATGCCGCGGAACTATCGTGTATGCCTACACCAACTTTTATAGGGTTGCCATTGTAGTTCATGTTCAAGCTGGTTTCGGTGGAGACTATAGGGGGAAGTATATTATTTATTCCTTCCTGATATACCCAGTGGTGATAGTCCTTTTTTTGATAATCCCAAAGTGCCGTATGGCAACCGATACTGGTATATTCGCTTAAAGGAATACCAGTGAATATGTAGCTTAGGTATTGTGGCAAGTGAAGGGAATATTTAATTTTTTTAAAAACATCCGGTTTGCTGTATTTTAACCAATAGAGTTGCACCCCGGAATTTAAAAGACTTAAATCAAAACAGCCAGATGTGCCTAAAAACTCTTTTTTTGGACCATATTTTTCCAAGAAGGAGGCAACTATTTTTTTATCCAGTGGCTTAGTGTAATTGTAAAGTGGCGTAAGAACTTCGCCATTTTCATCCAAATGCACAAAACTGGCACCATAGGATGAAAAATTAATGGCTTCAACTTTATATTTTGATTGCTTGAGAATTTTTTCAAAAACACGTTTTGACCAGTCTTGAAGTGCTTTTAAATTTTCGGTGGGATAGCCATCTTCGTCCTCAATCTCATCAAAGTGAATATATTCTTTATGGACCTCCTTATAATCTTTATCAAAAAGAAAGAATTTTTTGTTGGTTTTTCCAATATCAAATATGGCCGTTACATTTATCATATATCGGTGAATTACAATCCTGTAGCTACAGTATGTTTTCCTCTTTCCTTAATCAAGGTGTTTCTTACATCTAGTTCACGATAAGCTCTGATAGGGTTTAGCGCTCCACCCTGGTCCAATCTGGATTTTTCAAGCAGAGGTCTTACATCTGTTCTAAAAGCGTCCTGTAAAATTTCCTGACATTTCACAACATCATGTTCAAGTTGTGCCGTTTTTAACAGATTCTGGTCAATTAAAAGGGCTTTTGCGTAAGCTTCTTGAATAGCCTCGAGCGATTGAATCAAATCTTCAAGTGGGTCTTTTACATTGTGACTGGCATCGATCATCCAAGCCAATTCTGGATTCTGGGGGTTGTTTTGCATGCCATACACCAATTCGTTAAAAATAAGGAATAGGGCATAAGGTTTAATACTTCCAACGGTTAAATCGTCATCCCCGTATTTGCTGTCATTAAAGTGAAAGCCACCTAGTTTTCCCTTCAACATTAATACAGAAACGATCTGCTCGATATTGGTATTGGGCAAATGATGGCCTAAATCCACAAGTGTAAACGCTTTTCTTCCACAGGCATTGGCCAACATGAATGATGTTCCCCAATCCTGAATTACCGTACTGTAAAAATTGGGTTCATAAGGTTTGTATTCTATGAGCATACTCCAATCGTTAGGTATGCCTTTATAAATTTCTTTCAGACTGTTTTCGGTATGTTCGAGAGCCGTTTGAAAATTATTCTGGCCCGGAAAGCAAGAGCCGTCACCCAACCAAACCGTCAAGCTCTTTGATCCCAGTTGTTCGCCAAAACCAATAACATCCAAATTATGTTGTATAGCTTGTTGTCTAACAGCTTCACTAGTATTGCTCAATGAGCCATATTTATAGCTTTCCTTGGCATCTTTTTGATCTTGAAACGTGTTGGAATTGACGGCATCAAACCTAAGGTCCAACGAACTTGCCAGTTCTTTGACGGCCTTATAGTCCTCTGGAATATCCCATGGAATGTGAAGTGAAATGGCACCGGCCGTTCGCGTTAAAGCATGCAACAAACCGACGTCTTGAATTTTCTGTTCCAGGTTTGAAGGCTCTCCATGATAAGAGAATCTCCCAAATCTCGTCCCACCGGCACCCAATGCCCAACTTGGGATGGCAACTTGAAAATCTTTTAATCGCTTTACAATGCCGTTGACATCAACATCTTTTTTTGTTAGGTTATTCGACAAAAAATCGTAATGTTCAAGATGCGATTTGACATCCTTACTGTTCGTATCTTTAATGTGGTTTTGCTCTATTTTCATGAACTGCTTTTAAAAAAACTCCCATTTTGTTATAAAGATACACTATGGGAGCTTTTAGAAACTGAACTAACTCAAAATAATTACCTTACAAACGCGCTTGCCATACCGCCGTCAACATTAATAATGTTTCCAGTTGTTTTGTCTAAAATGGCAACTAATGAAAATACACCATTGGCAATATCTTCAGGATATATAATTTCATTTAGTAAATTTCTTTTTGCGTAATGAGCTGGTAATTCATCTACAGATATGCCGTAAGCTTTTGCTCTACCTTCGGCCCATTCGCCTTCCCATATTTTACTTCCAACGATAACACCGTCAGGATTTACAACATTTACACGTATTTTATCAGCAGCTAATTCTGCAGCCAATAAACGAGCCATATGCTGTTGGGCAGCTTTAGCGGTACCGTAGCCAACATTATTTGGGCCTGCAACCAAACCGTTTTTACTGGCAATGCTTATAAAATTTCCACCTAAATTTTGCTTGCGCATGATTTCCACACCTATCTTGGCCAGTTCAAATTGGCCTTTAACCAATACGTCCTGCAAAATATTCCAATCTTTTTCAGTGGTTTCCTCTATGGGTTTGGAGATAGCCAATCCAGCACTGTGCACAATTATGTCGACGCCGCCAAACTCTAAACAAGCCTTTTTAAAAGCCTCTGTTATGGATTCAGAATTTGTGACATCACATACTGCGTAGGTGGCAACATCCCGTTTGTACGTAGCATTTGCTTCCTTAAGCCTGTCTTCAACAATATCCATGAGTACTACATTGGCTCCTTCCTGGGCCAATTTATCGGCAATGGCTTTACCAATGCCGCCACCGCCACCTGTAACCAATGCTACTTTGCGAGACAGCGGCTTTTCTTTTGGCATACGCTGTAATTTGGCTTCTTCTAACAACCAGTATTCAATATCAAAAGCCTCTTGTCTTGGTAGAGAAGTATAAGTGGAAATAGCTTCGGCCCCGCGCATGACGTTAATGGCATTAATATAAAACTCGCTGGCAACCCTAGTGGTTTGCTTATCTTTTGAAAAACTGAACATGCCAACACCTGGATAAATGATTATAACAGGGTTTGGGTCACGCATGGCAGGACTATTGTCCCTTTTACAAGTCTTGTAATAATTAGCGTATTCAGCTCTATATGCTTCAAAGTCAGGTTTTAACTTCTTTAAAACAGCTTTCCAATCGTTTAAATCTT
The DNA here is from genome assembly GCA_036396455.1 of Flavobacteriaceae bacterium. Classification (GTDB taxonomy): domain Bacteria; phylum Bacteroidota; class Bacteroidia; order Flavobacteriales; family Flavobacteriaceae; genus Geojedonia. The sequence continues at coordinate 1,209 of DASWKU010000214.1, read as the reverse complement.
CATTAATGCCCAAACTGAGCACCAATGGTTGGATTTTTGTCCTTAAAAAATGATCAGGACAGGATGTACCCATTGGAGCCAATCTACCCAAATCATTGCTATTGATAAACTCCAAGACCACATCTGTATCGGAAAAATGACCAATCATTCTTTTTTGGGAGGAACACAGGCCTCTCAACAAGGGCATCAATTGTGATGCTTTTTCCAAACGTTCTTCTTTGGGCAAACTTTGCACTTTCTGTCCCCCAAAGATTGAACTTTTTTCCTTGATTTTATTTTCAATATATTCCGAAGCCATTTCTATAACTTCCAAACTATTGATGTAACATTCGTAAGAGGTGTCTCCCCAAGTAAACAAACCGTGGCTACCCAAGACAATTCCCCTAATTCCGGGATTATCATTTAGACATTTTTCCAATTGGAGTGCCAAGTCAAAACCTGGACGCTGCCATGGTACCCATCCCATGGTGTCTCCCCAAATTTCCTTGGTTATTTGCTTACTATCCTTGACTGCGGCAATCGCGATTAGGGCGTCGGGGTGCAAATGGTCTATATGTTTAAACGGAAGTAAACCGTGAAGAGGCGTGTCAATTGAAGGGGCCTTACTGTCTAAATCATAAATGCAGTGGTTAAAAAGACCAACCATACGGTCTTCATCTTGTAAGCCCTTATATATCTTTTTTAAATCTCGTAACCTACCAGTATATAAACCGGCAATTCCCGAGCGCGTTAAAGTTCCAATATCCCCACCAGAACCTTTTACCCACATCACTTCAACATCTTCATTGGTTAAGGGGTCCTTTTCTATTGTTTTACAGCTGGTATTGCCACCACCGTAATTGGTGATTCTTAAATCGGCACCTAATATATTTGAACGGTATAAAAACAAAGCAATTTGATCGTCATTTAAAGCATTTGCTTCATCTTCATTCCATAAGTAGTTAACGTAATTAAATTTTTTTTCAATTTTATTCATTGGAATGGTTAAAATATTTCAAAGCGAAAATATGCGAAGATTAAAAAGTTTGTATCCTGTACTGTCCCGTAATTTGATAAAAATCGAGGGTTTACTGAATGACTAAATATAAACCAAAAATTTGCAGAATTAAAAATTTTAAGCTTTTTTATGAGCGGGATTGTATATGATAGTGTCCATTTAGCAAATGTTTGCATTTGTTAAATGAAGTATTTATAAGGAAGAATAACAGT
>DASWKU010000213.1:0-18908 GCA_036396455.1 Flavobacteriaceae bacterium | reverse complement strand
TAGCTAAAATCACTGAAGAATTATCGCAAAAAGACTTTATCCAGGAAGTGCGCTATGACAGTGATTTGGTGGAGATTATGAACAACAATGTCAAAAAAATTACCTTTTGGGTACTCATCATCAGTGCATTATTTACTTTGATCGCTGTGTTGTTGATCAATAGTTCCATTCGATTGGCGGTATATTCAAAACGTTTTATCATCAAAACCATGCAAATGGTTGGGGCTACAAAATCGTTTATCCGGAAACCCTTTATTTTAAAAAGCGTACAGTTGGGCATCATTGGGGCGGTAGTTGCCTTATTGGGCATGGCCATTGTTTTGTATTATATCAATCAAACGTTCCCGGAATTGGAACTCCTCAGAAAACCTATACTTATCACTTCCTTATTTCTAGGTGTATTTGGTTTGGGCATTTTGATCACTTGGGCCAGTACCTTTATTGCAACGCAACGTTTCTTGAATTTGAAGACCGATCATTTGTATTATTGAAAAAATTTTAAGTACTAAGTTTAAAGTTGGAAGTAGATGAATAGGTCTTTAAAAAAAGAATTTTAGAATCCATTAACTTAAAAGTTTTAAATAAAACCGTTATTTTGCGTCATCTTATTTAATCGATACTATGGGAGAACAAAAACGTAAGGAAGAAGCCAAATCCGAATTCATTTTCGGTAAGAAAAATTACAAATTTATGCTCATTGGTTTGGGCTGTATCGCCCTTGGGTTTATCCTTATGGCCGGAGGTGGAAGTGACGACCCCAATGTGTTCGATCCCAGTATTTTTAGTTGGAGACGCATTAGGCTGGCCCCAACTTTGGTACTTATTGGGTTTGCCATTGAAATTTATGCCATCTTATTAAATCCGAACAAAAAATAAACGCCAATCTTTTATTTCCCTGCTAATTTTTCAGCAAATCGTTCAGCCATTTTTGTAACGTAACCTGCACTGTTCAACATGGCATGATCAATATCTTTTGTAAGGTTTAAAACAGCATCGGTATACGAAATTCCAAACATATTTAGTTGCTCTTTATCCAAATCCACCTTTCCACAAAAAGCAGCGACCTTTATACCGTTTTGTTTTGCCACTTCAATGATACCGTGAATGGTTTTACCTGAAAGCGTTTGTTCATCCAATTTGCCTTCACCAGTAATAATCCAATCGGCATTTTTAATCTTTTCATCAAATTGGGAGAGTTCTTTCATTAAGGTAATTCCAGAAATCAATTCGCCTTTTAAAAAGACTTTGGAAGCGATTCCCATACCTCCTGCCGCTCCCCCTCCCAATACTGCCTGACTATTAATTTTAAATTTTGCATCCAACACTTTTGAAAAGTCTTCCAATCCTTTGTCCAAAAGTTCAATATCCTTTTCAGATGCTCCTTTTTGTTGGGCGTAAACATAAGCCGCTCCATTTTTTCCATAAAGGGGATTGGTAACATCGCAGGCTATTTTAAAGGTTACATTTTTTAAATTTTTATTGACCTGAGAGTCGTCAATCCTGATTATCTCTGACAAATGTCTGCCAACCGGAACAACCTGATTGCCATTATGATCCAAAAACTGATATCCCATTGCCATAGCCATGCCAATGCCACAATCGTTGGTGGCACTACCGCCAATCCCCAGAATGATTTCTTTTGCGCCTCTATTTATGGCGTCCAAAATCAATTGCCCTGTCCCAAACGTTGTGGCATTTTTACAGTCGTATTCAGTAGGGTCCAGAAGTTTTAATCCTGATGCCTCGGCCATTTCTATAAAGGCAATTTTGGAATCGGAAGCGTACAAATAGATGGCCAAACCATTTTGAAATAATGGATTTTTTACTTCCAGTTGAATCAAATCCCCATTCAAATAATAATTGGCAACTTCAATGGTGCCATCACCGCCATCAGCCAATGGCAAAAAAACAACTTCCGCATCGGGAATCACTTTTAGCAAGCCTTTTGCAACGGCATTGCAAAATTCCAATCCGGTCAAGGAGCCTTTAAACTTATCTGGTGCCAGAACAAACTTCATGTTTCAAAATTAAATTCGCTATTTTTAACCATAACAAATATAGTGATATGGTGATATTATTTGCTTTGGTTATTGTGGTAGTATTGATGGTTGTTGCCGCTTCAAAATACAAATTCCATCCGTTTTTGTCTTTATTGTTGGCAGGAATCATCATGGGTTTTGTGGGTGGATTAAATGAGTCGGAAGTCATCACGACGCTATTGAACGGCTTTGGAAAAACTTTGGGAAGTATTGGAATCATCATCGCATTTGGAACCATCATCGGTGCCTATCTTGAAAATAGCGGAGGGGCCAAAACGCTTGCCAATTGGACATTAAAGACCATTGGCAAAAAAAGGTCGGTATTGGGAATGAACCTTACCGGTTTTATTGTATCCATCCCTGTATATTGTGATTCGGGGTTTATCATTCTCTCTTCATTAATGAAAGCCATAAGCAAAGGTTCAAAAATTCCTTTAACCGTTTTAGGGGTTTCGCTTGCAGCAGGTTTATACGCCACCCATGTATTTGTGCCACCAACGCCAGGTCCTTTGGCTGCAACAGCGGCATTGGATGCCGATTTGGGATTGGTGATTGTATTGGGTTTGGTGGTTGCCATTCCCGTGGCATTATCTGGATACTTTTGGGCAAAATTTTTGGAGCGAAAGCTTGGTAATAAGGAAAGTGATTTATCAATTGAAGACAAAGTTGATGAAGTAAAAACACCCAAAACAAGTGCTTCTTTTGCGCCGATTTTAATCCCCATTATTTTAATTGCCTTAAAATCCATAACAAGTTATCCCACACATCCTTTTGGCGAAGGTACTTTGGCGAATATTTTTAATTTTATTGGAAATCCAGTCATAGCCCTTTTAATCGGCGTTTTTCTGGCGTTTCAATTGAAACCCAAAAGCACGCAGGATACCCATTTTAATTGGGTGACCAGTGGCTTAAAGGAAGCTGGAATCATCATTTTGATTACAGGAGCCGGGGGTGCTTTTGGTGCTATCCTTCAATCTACTGGAATTGGAGACCTAATTGGGAACAGTTTTGCGAATGTCAATCTTGGATTATTTCTACCATTCATCATTGCGGCAATTCTAAAATCCGCTCAAGGGTCTTCAACAGTTTCTATAATTACTACTGCAGCGATAATGGCGCCCATTTTGGAATCTTTCGGACTTGAATCTTCGCTGGGAAGGGCATTGACCGTCTTATCCATTGGGGCAGGTGCCATGACCGTTTCCCACTTGAACGACAGCTATTTTTGGGTCGTTGCCCAATTTTCTGAAATGAATACCACAACCGCCTTAAAGAGCCAAACCGTTTCAACACTTTTTCAAGGAATGACAGGAATTGTTCTGGTGATGCTTATCGGATGGCTTTTCCTGTAAATCATTAATTTCCTTTTCGCTTTTCGTCGTTGATACGCGAATTTTGATATTTTTGCCACATGAATCTAATCGAATCCATTATTCTCGCCATCATTGAAGGTATTACCGAATACCTTCCCATTTCTTCGACAGGACATATGATTATTGCGTCATCATTTATGAAGATAGCAACCGATGATTTTACGAAACTCTTCACCATTGCCATTCAGCTTGGGGCCATTTTAGCCGTAGTTGTGCTCTATTGGAAACGCTTTTTTCAAAGTCTTGACTTTTATTTTAAACTATTTGTAGCGTTTGTTCCTGCGGTTGTTTTTGGTTTGTTGTTGAACGATGTCATTGATGAATTGTTGGAAAGTCCTTTAACGGTTGCTATTTCGTTAATTATTGGTGGTATTATTTTACTGAAAGTGGACGAATGGTTTAAAGCCAATGAAATCCTGGATGAAAAAAACCCAACTGCACACACCGAAATCAACTATGCTACAGCCTTGAAAATTGGTTTTTTTCAAGTGCTGGCCATGATTCCGGGAACCTCCAGAAGTGGTGCGACGATTTTTGGTGGATTGGCCCAAAAACTGAACCGAAAGACTGCAGCAGAATTTTCGTTTTTTCTTGCTGTCCCAACCATGTTTGGTGCAACAGCCAAAAAGGGATATGATTATTACAAAGCAGGTTTTGAATTAACTAGCAATCAAATCAATTATCTAATTGTTGGCAATATCATTGCATTTATTGTGGCCCTAATTGCCATTAAATCCTTTATTGATTATTTGAGCAAAAAAGGATTCAAGGTTTTTGGTTATTACCGAATATTCCTAGGAATAGCATTGCTTGTCATTCATTTTTTCATTTATCGCTTAACCACCATTTAATGAAACATCCTTGTTCAATCTTTAAACAAACTGGAAATGATTATTAGGATGTTCCATGTGACCTTTGAAAAAACCTGTCTGCCGACAGGCAGGCAATTAATACAACCACATGAAAACTGCTGAAAATTTTCTGTCCGGTCAAATTTTACTCATTGACAAACCTTTGCATTTGACCTCTTTTGATGTGGTGAACAAACTTCGATGGGGAATCAAAAACGCTTTCAACATCAAAAAAATTAAAGTAGGGCATGCAGGAACATTAGACCCTTTGGCGACAGGTTTATTGGTGATTTGCACTGGGAAAATGACCAAACAAATTGACACTTTTCAAGGTCAGGTAAAGGAATATACCGGTACATTTGTTTTGGGCAGTACCACACCGTCCTACGATTTGGAAACCGAAATCAATGCCACTTTTCCAACCGAGCATATTACAAAAGCATTGATTAATGAAACCACAAAACAATTTATTGGAGATATTGAACAGTTTCCGCCTATTTTTTCAGCCATAAAAAAAGATGGAAAACGATTGTATGAATTTGCTCGGGCAGGTGAACAGGTCGATATTAAGTCCAGAATCGTAAACATTTCAGAATTTGAAATCACTACCATTAAAGAAAACCACCTAGAATTTAGGGTGGTTTGCAGTAAAGGAACTTACATTAGATCATTGGCTAACGATTTTGGCAAGGCCTTGAATTCTGGAGCACATCTTTCTGTTTTAAGGCGAACTAAAATTGGTGATTTTGATGTGAAAAAGGCCATTTCTCCAGTGGAATTTATAAAACAACTCCCTCACAAATAATCGATTAAAATCTAAAATAACCGATAAAATTATGATTTTATAAACTTTTTCCTTTATTTTAACGTATATATTAGTGCTAATATACCCTAAACTTAACTGAATTGGATTTTACAGAAAAACATAAAGCTGCTATAATTACATTCCTTATTACAGGTATTGTGGTGTTTAGTATGTTCAGTTTTCATATTACTAAACAGAATGAGCTTATAGCCGAAACTTACTACGAAGTTGAGCCTCCTACACCTGAAGAACTAAAACAACTTGAAAAGTTGGAAGCTCTTGAAAAAGCCCTTAAAACAACCAATCAAGCTGCAAGTGAAGATGAACAGTTTAAGGAAATGATGAAAAATTTCAAATCGATGAACGCCAACGATTTTGAAAACACTACAAAAGAGCTTGAGAAAGAAGCGTTTAAAGAAGAAAATGATGTTGTGACCGCAGAATCCTCTTATAATACGTCCAGTGGCTATTCCGTAAATCAAGAAGAACTCAATAAATACCGAAAGGCCAAAGATGTTTTGGCCATGCGATCTCCTGAAAAAAGGGCGGAGGACTCAAAGTCCAATGCAGTGAGCACGCTTACCTATTCCCTTAAGGGACGTACGCTTTTGGACTATGACACTCCAAGATATCTGTGTGAGTATAGTGGTAAAATAGTGGTCAATATTACCGTAAATGGTCAGGGTCGGGTTACAAATGCCTATATTAACAGCTCTTCAACTTCAACCAACGAATGTCTGATCGATGCCGCATTGAATTATGTCAAAATTGTTGAATTTGACGACTCTGCCACACCTTCTCAATTGGGTTCAATTACGTTTCAATTTAAAGGAAAATATTAACGTTTTAACAAACGCATCAAATCTTCCATAATCGTTTGTCCCTTATCCTTATTGTACCAACGTTGTAATTCTTCCTTAAATTCCGGAGTTATTTTTTCGTGTACCTGCTTATATTCTTCAACTATTTTAGTAACAGCACTAGGTCTTGGCCCGTAAGTGCCTATAACTTCTTCGGTTGTATTATCAATCATAATCAACTTTGGAATTGCCCTTGCTCCATTGGTCAAAAATTCATCCATTAACGTTTCATTGTCATCCCGTAACACAATTTTTAGGTTGATGCCATCATTCAGTTCTGCAATTTTATGAATTACAGGAAGCATTTGAGCACCATCAGCACACCAACTTTCAGCAATCACCAACCAAGTTACATGGCTATTGAATTGTGACAGTCTTTTTTTAATGCCTTCTGGGACCTTAACGGTTTTTTCCAAACGCCTCATGCGTCTGTCATTTAATATCGTATGGTTGATGGAATCTTCTGATTTTTCCTTGCCCGATGTAGAATGTTGTTCAACCAATTGCCGAATAAAATTTCGATATTGATCATACGAAAAGCATTTTTGTGCATTACAGATTAATTGTTCTGTTATCATAATAGTGCATTTATAAAGCTCAAAAGTATCTTCAAAATATGTTAAAAAACATGACTTTTATCACAACTATATCTATATTTAAAAAAACTAATTTTATGACTGTAAAACACAGATGCGGGTGGTGTTTGGGCGACCCATTATATGAATCCTATCACGACCACGAATGGGGCATTCCCGTATACGATGACGATGCACTTTTTGAGTTTTTAATCCTTGAAACCTTTCAGGCAGGTTTAAGTTGGATTACCATATTGCGAAAGCGTGAAAATTTTAGAAATGCATTTGACAACTTCAACTATAAAAAAATAGCCAATTACGATGAGGAAAAAATTGAAAGCTTACTTGAAGATGCCGGAATTATCCGAAATAAGTTGAAAATTAAGGCCACTGTTACCAATGCACGGGCCTTCATGGAGATTCAAAAAGAATTTGGATCATTTTCAAAATACATTTGGGGTTTTGTGGATGGCAAACCTATAAAAAATAAACTCAAACACCATAAAAATGCCCCTGCAACAACACCTTTAAGCGACACCATTAGCAAAGATTTAAAACAACGCAGGTTTAAATTTGTGGGCTCAACGGTAATCTATGCCCACATGCAAGCTACCGGTATGGTCAATGATCATGAATTGGAATGTTTTAGATATCGTGAAGTTTGATTTAAACGATAACGATTTCGGCTCATTAATGACATGAAAAACGGCATTAGGCTTTGAAAATCAATGTTTTTTGGTCATTTTTGAATCGACCTTTAATTAAAGAAATTTGTTCATCATTGCTTTTTTTGAATTTGTCATAAAGGTCAAGTCTAAAACAACAGATTTAAGCCCTGAGATGATCAGGGCTTTTTTAATTGAACAACATTCCATGCTTTGTGCAGTTTAAAACGGAAGATCGTCATGATCTTCTTCATTTAAATCGGTTACGGGTTCAAAGGCATCCATAGGAGGAATTGGAGGTATTTCGCCAGAAGTTTCGTCCTGCAAAGTTTCTATTCTCCAGCCTTGTATGGAATTAAAATATTTTGCTTCTCCTTGGGGATTTATCCACTCACGGCCTTTTAAGTTGATGCTTATCTTCACAGCCTGTCCAACTTGGTAATTGTTCAATAAATCGGTTTTATCCTGTACAAACTCTACCAAAATATGCTGGGGATATTGTTCTTCAGTGGTGATAACCAGTTCACGTTTTCTAAACCCATTACTTCCAAAAGTTTGGGTTTCTCCAATCGTTTTAATTTTTCCTTGTACTTCCATTTCTATTGTTAATTATAATTTTAATGTTTTGTTTTCATTATGACAATAAGAGCTTCCAAGCACTTTCAATATCTCCATAACTTAAATAGTTTCGGGCTATCTTGTGCTTTTCGCGATGTGACATCATTGTAAAGTTTGGGTAACGCTCGCTTACATTTTTTAAAAATTGGTCAATTTCATGGTCAGTTGGCAATTTCTCGATATTTCCAAGCATTCCCAAATCATTGCCCGTCAAAACCATACTGTTCCTGACATGTTCAGGCATAGCATCCACACCAATGCCCAATCTTTGACTGGGTTTAGGAATTTCAAAAAAACCTTTTTTTGCCCTATTGTAATAATTTCCTCCAGCTCTTGCAACCAAATCCAGTTTCTCCTGGATTATGGCGTTGTTTTCATCTAAAACCTCTTGTGCAATATGAAATTTAACAACTTCGCAGATGATTAAATTACCGGCCCCACCTTTTGTCCCAAGTTTGATAATATCATTGACTTTGCATTCAAATTGAATGGGGGACTCTGCCACCCTAAACGGTTTTACCAAATCCGATTTTAACATCGTCAATCCTGCCTTTTCAAACTCATTTATACCTTTTGCATAATCGGTACTGCTCAACGATGCCTGTTGCACAATGTCATAATTCACCACATTAATGACCACTTCCCGTACAGCTTCAACGTTTTCAAGGGTGTGCTTGATGGAATTGTCCCTAACGCGACGAGATGGAGAAAAGATCAAAATTGGAGGATTGGCACTAAACACATTGAAAAAACTAAACGGAGACAGATTGGGATGCCCATCTTTGTCAATGGTGCTTGCAAAGGCTATGGGTCTTGGGGCAACGGCACTCAACAAATAGCTATGAAGTTTTTGTGTGGTAAGGTCTTTAGGGTTAAAGGAAATCATCAATAATGTTCATTATGACATCACCTTAAAACGGTAATGTGTTAAGCCACAAATGTAACCATATTGCCAAAGTTATAAAAATGATTTGTTGGAATGCTATACAATATTATTAACAGATTTACATTATATTTAAAATTGAAAACACAAACTAACAATATCGACCATGAATAAAAACATGATACGGTGGATTATAGTCATCGCTTCATTTATTGTTATTTCACTTATTTTATGGAATACCTACATTTTCTTTCAGAACTTTAAGGCTGAAGAGCGCAACAAAATGCAAAATTGGTCGGCCGCCCAAACCGAATTCATTAAGTCCGATGATTCTAATATCGACAATTCCTGTTTCGAATTGACTGTCCAAATTTTAAATAGCAATACAACAACACCAATAATTGCAGTATTTAAGGATGGAAGTATTGCGACCCATAGCAATGTCGATGAGACCAAAATGAAAGATTCAGCATATTCTCAAAGGCTAATCGATAAATTTAAAAGCGAGAATAAACCCATTGAGGTCATGTTTGAAGGAGAAATATTCTCTACTATCTATTATGGCAATTCTGAACTTTTGAACAAGTTGAAATACTATCCAATGGCATTGTTGCTCATTATCTTTTTATTTGGAGCTGTTGCCTTCTTTTTTTACAGAAGCACTAAAATTGCTGAACAAAACAGACTCTGGACCGGTATGGCCAAAGAAACGGCCCATCAAATTGGGACACCCTTATCATCCCTTGTAGGCTGGACTGAAATTTTAAGATCAGAAAACGTTGACCCTAGTTATATTATCGAGATTGAAAAGGACATTAACAGGTTGCAGACCATAACGGAACGGTTCAGCAAAATAGGCTCTATGCCAACTTTGGAAAAATTGGATATTGTCAATGAAACCTTAGAGTCTTACGATTATCTAAAGACACGCTCGTCGGATTTGATTGATTTTGAGATTTCGGCCCCTAACCAGGCAATTTATGTAAATCTCAATAAACAACTCTATAGTTGGACCATAGAAAACTTGGTTAAAAATGCCATTGATGCCATGAAAGGAAAAGGACAAATAAGCATCGCCATTCTACAAGAGGATAAACACGTGAAAATCCATATTTCCGATACAGGAAAAGGAATACCAAAACACAAATTTCACAAAATTTTTGAACCTGGATATACCAGTAAAAAAAGAGGCTGGGGCTTGGGCCTCTCTTTGGCAAAACGGATCATTGAAGATTACCATCAAGGTAAGATAAAAGTACTGCACAGTGAACCGGGCAAAGGAACAACCATGCAAATCTCAATGAAATTAATTTAGTAATTTTATACCATGGATGATAAGTTTTTTATTTTAAAAGAAGTTCGCTTGAACAATCATTGCCCTGAATGTTACTCAAAAGAAGATTTGATGCTAACATTTAAACAAAAATTTATCGAGAATGCATTTTTCAAATCGCTATCTAAAACTACCGCACATTCGCTTTCCTGTAAAAAATGCAATACCGAAATTTTCCCTGTTCGGTGGTCCGATGAAATAGAGCAAGTTGTGGATTACCACATTCGGGCTACAACCCCAAAACCTAAATCGCTCAAACTAAAAGCAATGGCCTGGGTTCTTATTTTGGCAGTTATTGTAATCCTTTTTGGAATTGTGTATTTTGGAACTGATGTTTTGGATACATTATTCCAAAAATGAATTAATCCTTTTGGCCAAAGCTTCAAACTCCTCTTTTTCCAATTTTACCTTAGAAATAAATCGGGAATCATCCATTGAGTGCAAAGGAATCAAGTGCACATGGACGTGAGGGACTTCCAACCCAATAACTGAAACCCCAATGCGTTTACATGGCACCGCTTTTTCCAAAGCAATCGCTACACTTCTTGCAAACTCCATCAAGCCGATATAGGTCACTTCATCCAGATCAAAAAGCTTATCAACTTCTACTTTAGGAATACATAAAGTATGACCTTTGGTATTTGGGTTGACATCCAAAAAGGCCAAAAAATCTTTGGTTTCCGCTACTTTGTAGCACGGAATTTCGCCATTGACAATTTTTGTGAAGATGGATGCCATTTATTTGTTTTCAAAAAATTTAATAGGTTTTAAAAGACAATAGACCACTTTGTTTCTAGAAACAAGACAAAAGACTTGATTCTTACAATAGGTGGACATTGTAAATATAAAAATAAAAATCCTGTTAGATTTTATCTTAACAGGATTGTTTTTATAAATTTTAAAAACAGTTTTTTAATTCATTGAGCCGATTAGTTTTGCCGACTAAAAGGATTCCTGCTTTCCTGTCTGCCGACGTGCAGGCGCAGGAAGTCATTATCTGCTAATTTCTAAAATATCGAATTTCATAGTTCCATTGGGCACTTTAATGTCTGCCACTTCACCCACAGATTTCCCCAACAAGCCCTTGCCTATTGGAGAATTCACCGAAATCTTGCCCGAAGCCAAATCTGCTTCACCATCGGCCACCAAGGTGTAGGTCATTTCCATGCCGTTGGTTCGGTTTTTTATTTTAACTTTTGACAATACCAAAACTTTTGAAGTGTCCAACTGTGATTCATCAATCAGTCTTGCATTTGACAGGCTTTCTTCCAATTTGGCAATCTTCATTTCCAACATGCCCTGTGCTTCCTTGGCGGCATCATACTCGGCATTTTCACTTAAATCCCCTTTATCCCTTGCCTCCGCAATCGCTTGCGAGGCCCTGGGGCGTTCAACATCCCTGAGTTGGTTTAGCTCCTCCCTTAATTTTTTTAATCCTTCCGCAGTGTAATATGATACTTTACTCATAACTTCATCGTTTACTTAATAAAACATGCTGAACCTTACTTCGTTATTGCTCAGTACAGGAGTTCAGCATAAAAAAAATCCCGCTCACACGAGATTCAGTATACAAATATACAAAATTTTTAGTTCAACTTATATTTTGTCGTAAATTGCCCTTGAATAACTTTTGAAAATGAAACAGATTATTTTATTTCTATCTCTTTTATTGTTAATGGCTTGCAGCAATAATGACCGCTTGAATAATTGCAATAAACTGCTTGATTTAGGTGTCAACGTCAGTATCAATTTAAATCTGCCTCAATATAGCCAATTGCAATTTACCAGTAATTCTGTTTACATTGCCAATCAGGGAAATGGTGGCATTATCGTGACCAATGTGGGTTCAAATTTACGAGCATGGGATGCTGCCGATCCTAACCACGAATTTAGCAGTTGCTCCATTATGCAAATTGTAGGAGCTAATGCCAAATGTGGCTGTGCCGATGCCAATGAATACAGCTTGTTTACAGGTGGCTCTCTTGGCACTCAACTTCCATGCGGGTTAAAAGAATACCGGGTAACGGACACCGGTGGCAATACCTACACTATTACCAATTAAAATTTGATGGTTGCCCCCAACAAAAAGTTGGTGGTTGCCTGTGGATAATATCCCGCACCTTCAATGGTTGTGATGGTTCCTGGATTTGAAAAGTCATCATCATAGGTGTAATAATAGCCGTTTGAAATGTACTTTTCTCCAAAAATGTTGTTCACCAATCCTGATAGCACAATGGATTTAAAAACAGACTTCGGTTTTAGTTCATAAGTGACATTAAAATCATTCACAAAATAACCATCCAATTTTGAGACTTCAGAATCCGTATTGCCCATAAATTGTTCCCCCACATATTTACTTAAAAATGAAAGTTGAAGATGATTTACGGGTTGAAATATCAACATATTGGCCGCTACAACTTCCGGAGAAAATGAAATATTGGTTTTGCCCAGATTCACCAAGCTTCCATCAATAGAGGCGATTGTGGACTTATTTTTGTTTGAGCTCAATGTTATATTTGGATTAATGGTAAACTGTTTTGACACCTGTATGGCTGCCTCTACTTCCAAACCTAACCTATAACTTTCACCGCTGTTGGTTCTAACCGGGGTTCCATTATTGTCGATGGCTCCAGAAAGCACCAACTGTTCGTTGTAATGCATATAATAAAAATTGGCATTAAGTTTAAACGCATTGGCGTTGTGCCTCCAGCCCAATTCAAAATCATTGAGTTGTTCTGGTTTGATGTTTGGGTTGCTTTCAAAATCACTTCTACTCGGCTCTCTATTGGCCCTCGCATAAGAAGCATATAGATTGTCCACAGCACTTAATTTATAAGTAATCCCTGCTTTAGGATTAAAGAAATTGTAATTTTCATCAATGTTGAAAGGCACCACATCTGAATTTTGCCCTGACGTTTTATAATCTACAAGCCTTAATTGCAAATCCCCATACAAACTTACCTTATCATTTACCCTAAAGGTTGACTTTGCAAAAACACTAAAATCCTTTTTCTCTCCTTTTCCGTCATAGTAATGTTGCCCTTTGGAAATGGCATTTGAATATTCTGCCCAAACAACTTCTCCAAAATGCTTTCCTGAATAACTACTGTAAGAACCGCCAAAAGACATATCCAAATTTTCATTTTTATAGTTGGCGTTGGCATTAACAACATAAAAATCATTGTCCAACCAACGTTTTCTTACATAATCCATGGAATTGATGGTTTCACCATTCACGGTAATAGGGTCCAGCCCTAAAAAATCAAAGGATGAGTCTGGAGCAAAATAAATATTGGTGTACAAATAATCATCCACATACTCTTCGTAAAACCCTCTTCCGTAGGTATAGTTTAACCCCAAATTTGTTGACCAATTGTTATCGTAGCGCTCGTTCCAATGCAATTGATAATGGTCTTGCTTATAATCATCTACCTGATTATTGTAATAGCCTTCAAAAGTTCCTGCATTGTCAAATTGAATCCCTGCAATATTAAACCTTCTGTTTTCATCCAAATTGGGATTTTCACCTATATAGGAAATCGTTGCGGCATCAAATCCATACCAAGATTGATACGTTACCTCGGCACCTCCAAAGACTAAAGCCTTGATTAATGTATTGTCATCTTTATAGGCACCTTGGAGGAAATAGGATTTCAAATCGGATGTCGCCCTATCGATGTATCCGTCAGATTTAATCTGGGATAAACGTCCGGACAACTCAAAATGGTCATTAAGCAGCCCAGTACTGAACTTGACATTATGCTTTCGGGTGTTGAAACTTCCAAATGCATTGGATAGTTCAGCACTTGCTTTTTCCGAAACGGCATCCGTCAGAATATTGATACTGGCACCAAATGCTCCCGAACCATTGGTGGATGTACCAACACCACGTTGCAACTGAAGACTCTCCACAGACGACGCAAAATCGGGTAAATCCACCCAATAAGTCCCAAGAGATTCGGCGTCGTTATAAGGAATCCCGTTAACCGTGATATTGGTGGATTGGGCACTTACGCCACGCACCCTGATTCCGGTGTAACCAACACCTGCGCCTGCATCGCTTGTGGTTACCACAGAGGGCAATAAATTTAATAAAATGGGTAAATCCTGACCTAGATTACGTGTTTCCAAATCTTCTTTTTTAATGTTGGAATGCGTAATGGGCGAATCTGCATTGACCCTGACAGCTTTTACAAGGACTTCGTCGAGTAATTCAACTTTGGTTGAATCTTGCTGTTGACTTTCTTGTGCATTAATGAGATTAGATAGCAAAAAAAGAGCTAAAAATGCGAATAAATTTTTCATACGATTATATTATAATCGAATAAAAAGAGGTAATTATTCCGGTTAATATTAATTAAAATTGGCGACTATCGCCGTCCCTTAGCAGCATTACCTGCCCAGGTTCATTGGGTATGATCTCAGCCGTTTATAGGCACCCCTTTATTGAGAACGTTACAAAAATAATTAACAATTAACAATTAACAATGAATAATGAAGACTATTTTCAGTTTATTTCAGGCGGTTTTCTACCGGCTTTCTTTTCGGCAATTTGCTTTTTGATCTCCAATCGTTTTTGTTTTACAGCTTTCGGAATGTTTGTCTTTTTTCGTTTTTTAGGAACAATCAATGCTTGACGGATCAATTCCAAAAAACGTTCTATTACCAATGCTTTGTTTTTATGTTGACTTCGGCTTTCATCACATTGAAGTATAAGGACATTGTCTTTTGTCAATCGGGATTTTAGGTTGGAAATCAACCTAGCTTTTTGGTCGTCATCAAAAACCACCGAATCATTCAAACTATAGGTCAACTCTACTTTCGATGCTGTTTTATTGACGTGCTGCCCACCGGCACCGGAACTCCTAATGGCCTTAAAACTTAATTCTGATATCAACAAAGCTTCATCAAACATACTAGGTGGCTTGATGTGGTGCTTTGAGTAAATCGTTCACAGTTTTTACAGGGTTGAAAGTGATAAGCGGAACTTCTACAAAAATGGTATTCCAATTGTCCATACTTCCATTCCAAAGCCCAGGTAATTCCAATGCTTTTAAATCATTCCCTGTTTTGGTTTTCATTGCAATAAATGCGGTTTTAGGGTTTACAAATTTGGTCAAATCAAACTTGTTGCCCTTATAATCCTTTACTCCACAAACCAAATCCACCGGATTAAAATGGGTAGCGTTTTTAAAGATGTCTTTTTGATATTTATTTTTTTTATCGATTTGGGCCGATTCCACAATCTGTAATGAAATGGTCCCCTTTTCATCCTTCACCCAAAATGGTCCGCCACCGGGTTCACCCTCGTTTTTAACCATCCCACAGACCCGGATTGGTCGGTTCAATTTTTCAATGAGATATGCTCTTTGATATTTTAAAGAGTATTTTTCAAACTCTTCACTTATAACAACATTCATTTTAGTCGATAAAAATTGTGCGATTTCCAAAAGCACTTCTTCATTTGGCCTTTTAGTTTCCAAGTCCATCAAATACTGAAAAGTTCGACCTTGAATTTCCAATAACATGCCCGCCAGCACTTTTTTATATTCTGCAACCTTTTCTTCAAATTTAAAGACCACCACATTGTCTATATTTTTTATAAAAATTAGGTCGGCATGAAGGTCGTTTAGGTTTTCAAGTAAGGCACCGTGCCCTGAAGGTCTAAATACCAAGCGATTGTTTTCATCCCTATAGGGTTCGTTTTGTAGGTTCACCGCAATGGTATCGGTTGCCTGTTTTTGGTAAGAAAACGAAATGTCAAAAGCTGTTTTGGTTTTCTCCTCAACGATATTTTCAATCCGTCTAAATGCTTCATCAAAAGTATGGTTGTATTTTTCCGAAATGGTAAAATGTAAATTGGCCTTGCCTTGTGACGAGGCACTCAATGCAGCTTCAAACAAATGCTCTTCAAAGGCTGTTGAAACGTGGTCTTTATATTTGTGAAACGGTAAAAGCCCTTTGGGACAAAAACCATAATTGAGGCCATTTTCATCGAGCATGGTTTTCACAAATAAAAATTTCTGTTCATTTCCACTCAATGTATCATAATTTGAATGGAGCTCCCTTGCTTTTTTTAAAACCTCCTCATAAAATGGAAATTTATCCAGTCCAACAAAAAACAGGGATAGGTCTTGAGCTTTATTGCGATTGATATAAGAATTGATACTTTCGTTCTTAACGTTATAGTCCTTTAAAAACTGAAACAGGAATTTAAACATTCTAGTTGCAGCACCAGATGCAGGGACGAATTTTAAAATTGAAATTTGATCTCTTTTACGGTCATAATAATCAATGTAATGTTGTTTTGTCTCTTCAGTGATTTCATGAATGCCTTTACCTATGGTTGCGGCATCTTTTATGGTTACAAAAGGTAATCCCGTTTCAAAAAGATTAATTTGCTCCATTACCTTTTGAAGTGTCAACCCCTTACTTTTTATTTGTTTTATGTCTTTGTCAGAAAACATCTAATGTTTTGTTTTAATAAGTTTATCAATATGTTTTACTGCTATTTCCAATCGTGTTTTTTTGTCTCCTTTGAGCAATACATAAGGCCTGTTTTGTTTAATGAGTTCCTGTTCAAATGCGTTGAACATGCGTTTTCTTTCATGGGGTTTGTCACGTAAATCATCGGCTTCCCAAGGGGTATCAATATACGTTAAAAAGTAGAGATCATAAGTGTTTTCGAGGGCATATTTTTCCAATAAAGGATCACAACTTCCCACATAATAAGCTTCGGAATAGACTTTGGTCTCCAGCAAATCGGTATCGCAAATCAGTACCGTATCGGTTTTTTGGGCCAGTTTGTTTTCAAGTTTCATTTGCCCTTTAGCAATAGGAAGTAAATCATCAGGCTGACAAGTTTTGCGCTCATTGTTCCATTTATTTTGAAGATATTCCCGGGCATATTCCGGTACCCAAACCGAATTGTAATATCTCGCCAAATGCCTTGAAAGGGTGGTTTTTCCAGAAGATTCTGGTCCAAACAAGACTACCTTTATGCAGTTTGCCGGCTGTTGTTTAAGCTTTTCTTCCATTCAATATATCCTTGTATCGCTAATATTGTAAAAATTAAATATTGTAATGATAGCATTCCCAATCCCCTATATGCGTACAAAGGAATTGTTATTATATCTGCAATTATCCATAACGTCCAGTTTTCCAATTTTTTATTTGCCATATACCACATTGCCGTAAAGAAAATTCCAGATGTCACTATATCAATATAATTTGGCACTTGCATTGGGTAACCAAATCCTTTATAAACAATATAAGTAACTATCACAGTTAATATAAAAAATAACACCCCAATTTGTTTTTCTCTTGTATTTGTTCTTGAAATAGGCACCACATATTTGTTATCACGTTTTCTGGACCAATTCCACCAACCATAAACACTCATTACAGAATAGTAAATATTCATCATCATATCGCCAAAATATTGATTGATATAAAGTAAATAAACCGTAATTACTGTACATATAATACCCGATGGATATACCAAAATATTTGCTTTTTTGGCATACCAAACGCTTAAAATTCCAAAAACAAAGGCGATGGCTTCCAAAACAATTTGAAAGGTAGGCATTCCACGATACGGGTCAATAAAAAAATCAAAAATGTGGTTCATAGTCGCTTCTATCGGTTTTTACAATTTTCATGCTCAATACAGAAATGTCCATATTTTGAAAGGATTTTTTTATTTCCCGCGTTAGAAATGGCATCAATTCATCATAGTCTCCAAAAATTTGTGTACTTAATGGGTTTTCCAAAACCGTAAATTTTGAGGCCCGTAATGATTTGATAAATGCAATGATATGCAATTCATAATCGGCTTGTAATGGTGATAAGGTTAAGTCTACTGATATTTTCATGTTTCCCTTTATCTCCTTTTGAGGGAGACATTGATTTAATTAATAATTTTAAAATTTCCAGCATTATTTTTTCCCTTTTTGGAAACGTCCATGAGGCGATGGGAATTTAATTGATTAAAAAATGATTCATCATTTTCAAAAGCGGTTCCTATAACCACTACATCTGCTCCAGAATGGTATGCTTCCTGTAATTGTTGCCGGGTCCTTATGCCGCCACCAACAATCAAAGGCACTTTGATATCCTGTTTTACCGCCGAAATAATTTCAGATGTTATAGGATGTCTTGCCCCACTCCCCGCTTCAAGATACATGAGTTTCATCCCCAAAAAATCACCCGCCTTTGCGGTATCCACAATATGCTGAACATTGCCTCTTTTTAATGGTGTTGTGCCCGTTACTTTTTGTACCGAGGTTTCCCTTCCATTTTCAATTAAAATGTAACCCGTTGGAATGACCTCAAGTTTTGAATCTCTTAGTTTTGAAATGGCTTCCACATGTTTTCCAATTAAATAATTGGGATTGCGCCCCGAAATCAACGACAGGAACAATAACGCATCTGCCTTGTTGGTAATTTGGGACACATCGCCTGGAAACAATACCACAGGAAGTTTGGTGTGTTTCTTAATTTCCAAAACGAGAGCTTCCGTAAGTGCATCTGCTACCTCGCTGCCACCAACAAAAATATGGGTCGCGATGGATGCATTTACTTTTCCGATAAATCCAGCCACACTTGAAAGACCCAATTTATCGGGGTCGATCAAAACTGCCAATAATTTTTCACCTTTAGCAATCGACTTCAATATGTTGTCGTAAATCGAACTCATTTATGATGGTATGGCAAAGGCACAGGTAAATCCTTCAAAGTCCAAAAATTGTGCTTGATATCGTTGTTTTATTCCCTTAAAATCAATCCAAGAAACGGTTTCCTTATCTTCCAACATAAACGGAATGACCAAAAAATGGTCTCTAAACAACATTCCCTGAGTGGCAAATAATTTATAAAGTGATTCTTTAATGCCCCAAATCACGGTT
>DASWKU010000212.1:0-3938 GCA_036396455.1 Flavobacteriaceae bacterium | reverse complement strand
CATTAATCAAATTTACTTTGGATAATTTCCATCAAGCGTTCTTCATATACATCTTTTCCCTTCCAATGGTTGTAATCTGGTTTTACGATATCTTTAATTAACCGTGAAGCCTCAACGTATGAATTAGTGGTATTGATTTGTGAAATGACGCGTTCATAGTCTTCAACTTTTCCATCAAATAAATGTTTGATAAATGCGATTTTATCATTTAAACCAATATTTAAACTGCCATGTTTCAAGGTATCGTTAAGCGATTTTTTTAATGTGCTAATGGCAGTATTGGGCATGGGTTCAAATTCAGGCACTTCTTCAAATCCAGCCGTAATGTCCTCCAAATTGTTTTTGTGGTAAAGTTTTTCGGGAATTGATTTTTCAAAAACCTCGTCGATGTCTTGAGTTTCTTCGGGCATTTGGGACACCATATCCTTAATTTTGGACATAACGGGCTCCATGATGTCATCGTCTTCAACTTCGTCAAGATTGATATAAATTTTATCCTCGATTTCGATATTATCACTTACCTTATTGTTAAAAGCGGTGTCAAGCATTTCAAAAAATGAAGAATCACTTCCTATTGTTGGAATATCTCCTTCAAAATTTTCTTGTGCAAACTTTAAAACGGATAATTTTTCATACAGTAACGCAGCTTCTGCATGCATTTTAATGACATCTTCTTTTCCTTTGAGCTTTAGAATCCTATGCGCAATACTTATCAGTTCCGATTCCAATTTCTTCTTCATAACTTTTAAATTTAATGCTATTTAGATTTTTGATTTTTAATAACTTTACATCACCTTTATACAAAACGCAATGTTGTTTTGTTTTAGTGTTAAAATTACGAAATGTTTCTCGAAAATACTGTTAATCATAAAGAACAATTTGGGTGGATTGAGGTGATTTGCGGCTCCATGTTCTCTGGAAAAACCGAAGAATTGATCCGAAGGCTCAAGCGCGCTCAATTTGCCAGACAAAAGGTCGAAATCTTTAAGCCTGCAATCGATGTGCGCTATAACGACGAAAAAGTGATATCGCATGATGCCAATGAAATTCGTTCCACCCCTGTTCCTGCAGCGGCCAATATTCCCATTTTGGCTGATGGTTGTGACGTGGTTGGTATTGATGAGGCCCAATTTTTTGATGATGAAATTGTTCGGGTCTGTAACGATCTGGCAAATAAAGGGGTTAGGGTCATTGTGGCGGGGTTGGACATGGATTTTAAAGGCAATCCTTTTGGCCCAATGCCCAATTTAATGGCAACAGCAGAATATGTTACCAAAGTCCACGCTATTTGCACGAGAACGGGAAATTTAGCACAATACAGTTACCGAAAAGCCAAAAGTGAGGCCATTATTTTACTGGGTGAAGTTGAAGAATATGAGCCCTTAAGTAGGGCTGCGTTTTACAAAACGATGCTTCGTGACAAGGTTCGCAACATGAAGGTTAACGACCCCGAAGAAATCTCTCCCAAACAGAAACAATCCAATGCCTAAAGCTCAAGAAACCATTTTGGAGATTGACCTTAATGCCTTAACGCACAATTTTGAATATCTCAGGTCAAAACTAAAATCCAAAACAAAATTTTTGGCGGTTGTCAAGGCTTTTGGATATGGCAGTGATGCCTGCGAAATTGCCAAGCATCTTCAAGGTCTTGGCGTAGATTATTTGGCCGTAGCTTATGTGGCTGAAGGTGTTGCACTTCGTGATGCTGGAATTACAAAACCGATATTGGTCTTGCATCCTCAACCTGTAAACTTTAAAACCTTGATTGAACGTTGCCTTGAACCCAGTATTTACAATGGCAAAGTTTTAAATGAATTCATTAAAACCGCAGAACAAGAAGGCCAAACCGAATATCCCATTCATGTTAAATTTAATACAGGATTAAATCGATTGGGGTTTGCAGAACATCATTTGGAATATATCCGTTCACAACTTATAAAAACCAAATCTGTTAAAATAAAGTCGATTTTTTCTCACATGGCTGCTAGTGAAGATTTAAATGAAAAAGCATTTACCGAAGCACAAATAGCGTCTTTTAAGCGAATGTCCGAAAAATTTTCAACTGTTTTTGGTTATACCCCAATATTACATATGTGCAACACTTCTGGAGTACTTAACTACCCCGAGGCACATTTTGATATGGTGAGAAGCGGGATTGGCCTCTATGGTTTTGGAAATTCTGAAAAAGAAGATAAAAACTTCAGGCCTATCGCGACATTAAAGTCTGTGGTTTCTCAAATTCATAACATTGAAAAGGATGAAACCGTAGGCTATAACCGAGCCTTTAAAAGCGATAAGCATCTAAAGACGGCCACAATCCCAATTGGTCATGCCGATGGTATAGGAAGACAATATGGGAACGGTAAAGGTTTTGTTGTTATAAATGGAAAAATGGCACCTATTATTGGCAACGTTTGTATGGACATGATCATGGTCAATGTTTCGGATATTGATTGTATTGAGGGCGACGAAGTTATTATTTTTGGGGCACATCCTTCTGCGGTAGAATTCGCAAAAACGGCCAACACCATTTCATACGAAATTATTACTGCTATCTCACAGCGCATTAAACGTGTCATTTTAAAATGATTATTAGTCCCTCCCATTTAACTTTTTTAATTATATTAGTTGGCTAAACTCTAACTTAATACAATTATTATGCTAAAGGAATTTAAGGATTTTGCCATGAAGGGCAATTTGGTCGACATCGCTGTTGCCTTTGTCATGGGGGCTGCTTTTAATAAGGTAGTATCATCATTTACCGGTGGAATAGTATCTCCATTGGTTGGGTTAATTTTTAAATCGGACTTTAAAGGCTTAAAATATGTGATTAATGAAGGCGTGGCCAATGAAGCTGGAGAAATAACAGGTGAAGTTGCTGTACTTTATGGCGATTTCTTAACCAACTTAATTGATTTTATTATTGTTGCCTTTGTCATGTTTATGATTATAAAAGCTATTACTAAAATGAAGAAGAAAGAGAAACCTGCTCCTGCAGCTCCTACCGGGCCAACTGAAATTGATCTATTGAAAGAAATTAGAGATGCCTTAAAAAAATAAACGTTAGCTTACCGCTACACCACATGTTCAATATTTTAACCGCTTCTCAAAAAAGGAGCGGTTTTTTTATGGATTTCTCACATCAATGAAATAAATTTATATCTACATTTGCCAATTAAATTTTTAAAAAATGAAACATCCAAAACCAAAGTTGATCCATGCTTTGAAATAAATTTAGGGATGTTCCATGTGACCATTAAATAACCCGCCTGCCGGCAGGGCAGGCAATAAAAATAAACACATGAAAGTAGCTGTTGTTGGCGCAACCGGTCTTGTTGGAAGCGTAATGCTTAAGGTTTTGGAAGAGCGTAATTTTCCGTTGACCGAATTAATTCCTGTTGCTTCTGAAAAATCGGTTGGAAAGAAAATTGCTTTTAAAGGAAGGGACTATACCATTGTGGGTCTTTCCGCTGCCGTAAAAATGAAACCTGAAATCGCCCTGTTTTCGGCTGGAGGGGGGACTTCTTTGGAGTGGGCACCTAAATTTGCCGCAGCGGGCACCACGGTAATCGATAATTCTTCCGCATGGAGAATGGACGCAGACAAACAATTGGTCGTTCCAGAAATTAATGCCCATAAACTTAAAAAGACAGATAAGATTATTGCCAATCCAAACTGTTCGACCATTCAGATGGTCATGGTGTTGGCGCCGCTTCACGCCAAATATAAAATTAAACGCATTGTGGTTTCTACCTATCAGTCCATTTCGGGAACTGGGGTAAAAGCCGTAAAACAGTTGGAAAATGAACTGGCTGGCGTTGAAGGGGAAATGGCGTATCACTATCCCATCCATAGAAATGCCATCCCGCATTGCGATGTGTTTGAAGACAATGGATATACCAAGGAAGAAATGAAACTGGTACGTGAAACCCGAAAAA
>DASWKU010000211.1:0-5662 GCA_036396455.1 Flavobacteriaceae bacterium | reverse complement strand
CGCTATAATGTGTCTGTTGAAAGGATTCAAAAACTTAATAATATGACCAATAATGATTTAAAGGTCGGTCAAATTCTAATTATAAAATCAAATTAGTTATGCGATATCAACGCAGTAGTGCGCTATTCGCCGAAGCTGAACGAGTGCTTCCAGGAGGCGTCAATTCTCCTGTTAGAGCATTTAAAGGTGTGGGTGGAACTCCTATTTTTGCCAAATCGGCCAAAGGTGCTTATGTCTATGATGAAGATGGAAATCGGTTTATAGATTACATCAATTCTTGGGGACCAATGATACTCGGCCATGCACATGAACCTGTTGTGAAAGCCGTTATTGAGAAAGCAAAACAGGGAACTTCGTTTGGGATGCCTACCGAAATTGAAACAAAAATTGCGGAATTGGCGGTTTCCATGGTGCCCAATATTGATAAAATACGTTTTGTGAATTCTGGTACCGAAGCCTGCATGAGTGCAGTGCGTTTGGCAAGAGGGTTTACCAAAAGAGACAAAATCATCAAGTTTGCAGGTTGTTACCATGGGCATAGTGATGCGTTTTTAATTCAGGCAGGAAGTGGCGCCGTAACCTTTGGAACACCCAACAGCCCCGGAGTGACCCAAGGCACTGCAAAAGATACGTTGCTGGCAAGATATAACGATATCGAAAATGTAGAACAACTCATTGGAGCCAATAAGGGTGAAATCGCCTGCATCATTATAGAGCCTGTTGCAGGAAATATGGGTTGTATTCCTCCCAAGGAAGGGTTTTTGCAAAGGTTGCGGACGCTTTGTTCTGCCAATGATATTTTGCTTGTCTATGATGAAGTCATGACGGGTTTCAGATTGGCACCGGGCGGTGCACAGGAACTTTACAAGGTTGATGCCGATATTGTTTGCTTTGGAAAAGTGATTGGTGGTGGATTGCCTGTTGGCGCCTTTGCGTCACGACATGAGATCATGAACTATTTATCGCCACTCGGTCCAGTATATCAAGCAGGCACCTTGAGTGGGAATCCATTGGCCATGGCAGCGGGTTTGGCCATGTTGACCGAACTTAACAACGACAAGGCAATTTTTACCCGTTTGGCTGAAAAGACAGAATATTTGCATCGGGGTTGCTCCAAAGTTTTAAATGCCCAAAATATTGAACACACTATTAATAGAATGGGTTCCATGTTTTCCATTCATTTTGCTGAAGATATGGTTTTGGATTTTGAAAGTTCAACAAAAGGAAACAATGAAACCTTTAAAACGTTTTTCCATGGGATGCTTAACGAAGGCATTTATATTGCCCCAAGTGCTTTTGAAACTTGGTTTATTTGTGATGCATTGACGTATCAGGATTTGGACGAAACCATTGCAGCAGTTGGTAGAGTGGCCGAACATTTATAACATAAAAAAAGCATTGATTTTTAAACCAATGCTTTTTTACTAACTAACCAACTAACTAACCAATCAATCAAATTATTGTTTGCTTTTTTCTTTATCTGATTTTTTTCCCTCACGCCTGTGTTCCATTTTGCCCATTGAAGCCTCCCATTTTGTGTATTGTTCTGCGTTTAAGATGCTTTTCATTTTTTGCTTCATGGCAATTTGATGGTCAAGCCTATCATTCATCATTTTCAATTTTTCCTCTTTTGTGAAGGCTTTCCTTTCGCCGCTTTCCCTCATGGCTTTGTGATCTTCCATTTTGGCCTTTCTCAATTTGGCTTCTTCAAGATGTAAAGCTTGTATTTCCTTTTGTTGCTCTGCTGTAAGGTCCAAATGCAAGGTCATTTTTTTGGTCTGTAAGGTTGCCATTTCTTCTGGAGTTAAATCCTTCATGGCTTCCATTCTGGCTCTTGAACTATCTTTTTGGAGTTCTTTCTTTTTGTCTTGAGCTGTAACTTGAAGGGTTATCATAGCCATAATAATGATGATGATTTTTTTCATAATGCTTGCTTTTTTAATTGTTATGTCTCTAGGACTTTAAAGATTTAAAAAAGTTTAATTGGTGGTTTGGTTTTAACTATGAATTAACATTTCTTACTACCTCAAAAAGGTTATCTTTGAACAATCAAATTAACTTACCGTATTTATGAAAAATAGTATGATAGCACTGGTCTTTTTAGTGCTGGTTTCTTCCTGCAAAGAAGAAAAGAAAGAGGATACTTCCACTGAGGATACAACATCAACCGAAATGCAAAATAAATTGAACCAATATGTGTCGGTGAAGTTGACTGCAGATTTGGGCAAGCTTACCGAAAACGAACGTAAAATGTTGCCATGGCTTATAATGGCAGCTGAAAAAATGAACAATTTATTTTGGTATGAAGCTTATGGGAACAAAGAGGAATTGTTGAATGCCATACCGGATGAAGCCACTAAAAGGTTTGCCACCATCAATTATGGGCCTTGGGATCGATTGGATGGCAACAAACCTTTTGTTGAAGGCGTAGAAGAGAAGCCAAAAGGAGCCAATTTCTATCCAACCGATATGACCAAAGAAGAATTTGAAGCAGCAGACATTGAAAATAAGTCCAGTATTTACAATTTTATCCGTAGAGATGACAATGGGAATCTATATTCAGTTCCATATCACAAACAATTTGAAAAGGAAGTCAAGGACGTCTCGTTTTTATTGTTGGAAGCTGCAAAATTGGCAGAAGATGAAGGGCTTCAAAAGTATTTGGAATTAAGGGCCTTGGCCTTGTTGGATGACCATTACCAACCCAGTGATTTGGCTTGGATGGATATGAAAACCAATACCCTTGACCTTGTCATTGGTCCCATTGAAATGTATGAAGATCAACTTTTTGGAAATAAGGCAGCCCATGAAGCTTACGTGTTGGTCAAAGATCAGGAATGGAGCAAACGTTTGGCACACTTTATTGCATATCTTCCTGAACTTCAAAAAGGCTTGCCTGTTGATGAAGTCTATAAAAAGGAAACCCCTGGAACCGATAGCGATTTGAACGCTTATGATGTGGTGTATTATGCCGGCGATTGCAATGCTGGCAGTAAAACCATTGCCATTAATTTACCGAATGACGAAGAAGTGCAATTGCAAAAAGGAACACGTAGGCTTCAGCTTAAAAATGCCATGAAGGCCAAATTTGATAAAATCATGTTGCCGATTTCGGAGGTTTTGATCGATTCAAGTCAACGAAACCATGTTACATTTGATGCTTTTTTTGCCAATACTATGTTTCATGAAGTCGCCCATGGTTTAGGTATCAAAAACACCATTAATGGTAAAGGCACTGTAAGAACAGCATTGAAAGAGCTTTCCAGTGCTTTGGAAGAGGGAAAGGCCGATATTCTTGGATTGTATATGATCCAACAATTGAATGCCAAAGGGGAATTGACCAATGATTTTAAGGATAATATGGTCACGTTTATGGCAGGTATTTTCCGTTCGGTGCGTTTTGGGGCATCTTCTGCACATGGAAGAGCCAATATGGTACGTTTTAATTTCTTTAAGGAAAATGGAGCATTTACTAGAAATGAGGATGGTACTTATAAGGTAAACTTTGAAAAAATGCAAGTGGCTATGGAAGAGTTATCAAACCTCATTTTAACCCTTCAAGGCAATGGTGATTATGATGGCGTGGCAAAACTGGTTGCTGAAAAAGGCATTATTTCTCCTGAATTGCAATCCGATTTAGATCGTTTAGGAAGTGCAAATATTCCTGTAGATGTTATTTTTGAACAAGGTGTGGACGTGTTGGGCCTTTAGTAATACAGAAAACGATAAATCAAAAAGCTTTAGCGGAATGCTAAAGCTTTTTTTATATCTTGTAATGACTAATCCCTTCATTATGGCATATTGGCTTTCCCTTCTGTTAACTGTTGCAGTTATTTATATTGCCATTAGCATTGCCTTATATTATTTGCAGGATTATATGCTGTTCAAACCTGAAAAACTTCCCAAAGATTTCGAATTCTATTACGAAAATCAGGAAACTGAGGAATACTTCATGGAAACCCGTGATGGTGCCACAATAAATGGTGTACTTTTCAAATCAAAGGAAAAGCCCCGTGGTGTTGTTTTATATCTTAAGGGAAACTCGAAAAGCATAAAAGGTTGGGGCAAATTTGCTGTGGATTTTACCCGGCATAATTTTAATGTGTTTATGGTAGATTATAGAGGATTTGGAAAAAGCACGGGACGACGTTCACAAAAAGCCATCAAGCGTGATTTACAATTGGTTTACGATAAATTGAAAGAGTTGGTCAACGAAAAATACATTATTTTATATGGCCGTTCATTGGGTTCTGGCTTTGCCACTAAACTCGCATCTATGAACAATCCCAGAATGCTCATACTGGATGCGCCGTATTATAGTTTGACCAAAGTTACACGGCGATACATGCCCTTTATGCCTTTATCCGTTTTAATGAAATATCCTTTGCCAACTTATAAGTGGTTAAAATATGTACAGTGCCCAATCCATATTATTCATGGTACCAACGACAAGCTTATTCCTTTTAAAACCAGTGTGAAATTGTCCAAAATTAAGCCCAAACTCACTAAGCTATATACCGTCATTGGAGGTGGACATAAAAACTTGAACAATTTTGAATCGTACCATAGTATGTTGGACGATATTCTGAACAGTAAACCAAAGACCATCGATTTAAAAACGACCAGTATTCATGTCATTCATTCAGCAAAACAAAATAAACCCAAGACTTAAAAAAATACTGTATATCCTATTGGGATTATACGTTATGATCTCAACAACACTTTATTTTTTACAGGAAGAAATGCTGTTTTTGCCAACGGTCTTGGCACAGGATTATCAATACCAATTTGAATTCCCTTTTGAAGAGCTATTTTTAAAAACAGAAGAACAAGCTGTTATCAACGCACTGCATTTTAAAGCTGAAAGCCCAAAAGGGATAATCCTCTATTTTCATGGCAATGCAGGCGATTTAAGCCGTTGGGGAACTGTTGTTGAATATTTTGTGGCAAAAGATTATGATGTGTTAGTCATGGATTACCGAACCTACGGTAAGAGTACTGGTACATTAAGTGAAAATGCCCTATACAAAGATGCCCAATTTTGTTATGATTATTTAAAGGAACATTATAAAGAGTCTGAAATCAGTATTTACGGCCGTTCGTTGGGAACAGGTATAGCCACTTATTTAGCTTCAAAAAACCATCCCAAACAACTTATTTTGGAAACACCATATTACAGTTTGATAGATATTGCTCAAAAACGGTTTCCAATATTTCCGGTTAAGCAACTCCTACGTTATGAATTGCATACGTATGATTTTCTTAAAAATGTGACCTGTCCCATTACACTAATTCATGGAAAAGATGATGACGTTATCCCTATTGAATCAGCAGAAAAATTATATCGTTCGGCTTCAAATGAAAATTTGACCTTTACCATAATTGAAGGCGGAAGCCATAATAATCTATCCGACTTTGAAGCCTATCATAACCTCATGGATAAGGTTTTGAATTGAAAAGTATTCAAATTTATTTCAAGGGGAAAGTTATTAATTCGTTAAAAATGATTAACTTATAAAAGTTTTAACCAATTAAATAAATACAATCATGAAAAAAGCACTATTAATTCTTGCCCTATTATTATTTTCTACCATAGCTTTTTCGCAAAACGATCTATATCTCATTTTTGAGTTTATGAAGGTCGATAATGAACAGGAAAATG
>DASWKU010000210.1:0-6956 GCA_036396455.1 Flavobacteriaceae bacterium | reverse complement strand
ACATCTTCTTAGCGTCTTTATAAGCTCCATTCATTGCCCTTGCTGTCTCCATATACAACATCTGCTCGTATATGCACAAGCGTGTCCATGTAGGGTCGTTAAGCAACGTGAGGTACTTTACTATCATTGCGGTTACCTCTTGGTTCTTACCTTCCAATAGAAGCTCTATATGTCTCTTAAATCGAGCATTTTTCTCTGGACTGAACCCTGCTAGCTCTAGCGCCATTAGCTTTCTTGCTCCCAAGTCTCTAATTTCTCTTCGCAGCGGAGATGCTACATCATAGATTAATACGATGTAGGTAACCATTGCCTTACGTGGTATATTGTACGACAATGGGTGTGCAAACTCTTTATGGATGCTGATGTCGTTTAAAAGAGAGCTTTTACGTGGGTCATATAAACATCCCGATAAGTCAAGTGTTTCTAGTTTCATGTGTGTGTGTTTACAAACACAAAGATAACTAATTACTTACACTTGTATTTTTACTACGGCACACACATAAAAAAAGCGGAAAGGAACACGTCCAATCCGCTAAAAATTAAAATATGAGAACATGTAAAAAACTACAATGCTAAAATCTCAGTTATGGTCAAATTAACCAAATATTTTATTGCCTTAAATCCACTCGGGTAAACTGTAACCCATGTGGTAGTAGCATCTGGCATGTACCCATAAACAATGTCTCCAATGCTTACTGAGATAGTCTCTGCATAGTCAACGACAGCTCCTTCACCTGCTTGCTTTTTTAATACTGGAAACTCAATTGGTGCATCGTCTGTTCCAACCCACAACAACGCAATTGCTGCGTATGTCTCATCTACCGTATACTCAACAGAAGAAGCCCTGCGGTCTGCTTTGTTAAACGTATAGGTAATAACAGCATCCGTACCATCTGCTTTCATCTCCCCAATGCGGCTTGTGTTTAACAAGCGGGTTTTTGATGCGGATAGCGTTACTCTGTTTTCTTTTAAAATTGTTCCTTCAAATAAACTCATCTTCCAAGATTTGTAGTTAATAATACAAAGGTATGTAAATTATTTTAGTGATTGTTTTGCGATAGCGCCGTTAACAATAAGATACAGCATGTCAGAATCATAATGCTGTATCTTATTGCGCTATACCTCCCATTAGGTTTTATTATTGTTACTTTACATGCGAATAGTTAAGTTCTCATTTATTTTCTGTTTTAATTTTTTCAATTGTTTTAATTGTTCTATTTGTAGTTTTATCGTTACCTATCTCCATCCAATATCGTGTTAGCGTCTCGAATAAATGACTTAATCATATCCGTTAACTCTTCTACTTCACTAAAGCTCCATCCTACTCCTTCTATCGGTGTCTGTAGCTTAAAAAATAGTCCTTGATATCCTTCTATCGCCGATAAGGTAAGGATCTGGTTTTCCAAATTTCCTGCGTCGTCTTTCAACGCTGACCTATAATGGCTAACGCTGTACTCCTTAAGGTTCTTCTGCATCATCTAAATATCCATTTATTTCACAATTTTGACAAATATAGTACTCCTTCCCATCAAAATCAAGAAATGGTTCCATTTCCATCTTCCTGAGAGGAATTCCTGAGATCAACACCTTTGCTCCTTTTTTAATCCTATCGTCATCCTCTTTACTGGAGCTCTCGTATAAGGTGTTTTTTAAGCCGATATAAGCCACTTTAGCCCAATATGGGTCTACTTCTCGTTCTTTAATAGAAAGTCCTCCTACGGGCTTATAAAGCAGCTCTAATAGCACGTTCCCATTTAGGGGAATAACCTCATCACCTCTTTTCGCTACGTACAAGTCTTCATAGTTAATAAGAATGAACTTTCTTCCTTGGTACGTTACCTTCTCTGCCGTGTGACCCATGAGTCCGTAGTACCACACTTCGTCTCCTACTTTAATGTCTAGGTTTGTCTGCCATGCAATGCCTATCCTTTTATTCTCATACCAGTAGATAAGCTTTTCCGGTAAGGAAATAACTTTCCCATGTCGTGTGATATATTTAAATGGCAAGTGAGAATTATCCACATAGATGCTTTTGTTTTTGTTGTACTCATCACTGAATAACAACCTATCATGTAGAAAATCTTCAACTTCAACCAACACAAAGTTGTTAACACAAATACCGTCTAGGGTTTCAATCTCAACAGTGTCTAAGTGGTTCTTCCAGATAGATTCATTACCAAAACATTCTTCTGCATTTGATTCTATGTTGCTATAATCAATGGACATATCTAATATCGTCTAATAAGTACAACCTGTATTCATTCTTATCATCATCTGTAGGGACAACAACCCCTGATGTTTTTGGCAGTATAACCGTTACCCCAATCTCAGGGAACCCCATATCTTGCATGACAGGAGAAACTGCTACAATCTCTCCTTTAAAGTCTAACTTAACCCCATTGAGGTTTGGTAAGATGATGCCTGACTTAGTTACCTCTTCAAGCCTATTCATCTTAACCAAAACCTTCTTTGGGGCTACATTAACCTTCTTCCCTTCGTATGTTATTTTTGAATTCCTCATAACTTTCAGTAAATCAACTAGATCAAAAAGGTAAATCTGAGTCATCACCCTGAGTTGGCTCAAACGTACTCATTGGTGTTCCGTTTGGAGACATAGCCTCTGGCTTCTTCTCAATGTCTAAATTGAAATCAATAAATCTACCATTGATATTTGAGAAGTAACGCCCTTGCCACTCACGAGATTCAATCTCTACGTCAGCAACAACATTGTCATTTGTTGAGTACGTCTCTAGCTTACTAGCGTTTTGGCCAAAGAACGTTATGCAAATGTCTTTTGGATATTGACCTTCTGTTGTTAAAACAATATCTCTCTTGCTCCACTCTTTACCTGCTGCACTTGTTCCTGACTGCATTGGCAATAATGTCTTTACTTTTCCTTCTACTCTTAAACTCATAATTTTTACTTTTTTATTTATTTAACTCTTTTAAAAATAATATCTGAACTCCGTTTACTGTGTTATTGTTCCTTTCTAATACTGATATGAATGCCGATAAGGATTTGCTACCATTGACCTCATTCTTAAACATCCCTCCGCTACCATTCCTCTCTCGGCTTAAAAAACACATCGTACTCCTATTGTCGCTCATCGTCGCCTCTACAAAAGATCCCCTGTTTGTATTTCTAGATGTCCTAGACTCACAATACAATAAAATAGAACACCTATTATATTTTGAATCTAAAAAATCTTCTATGGAGTCAAAAACAGGCAACGCACCAAATGTTTTTGTTTTCAACAACCGTTGCTTAGTTTCTTTCTTTTCTACTGCAACAAGAAAATTGTCATCTCCTTCTTTGGTAATATAAGAAACCCAACGATCATTTCTTTTGTATTCAATTGGTTTTGTAATATTTTTAGTTAAAATATGTGACAATTCTTGTTCACAAAACAAATCACTCTCTTCTTTCGTTTTTGCTATAAGCATGGTGCAATGTACTAAAAATTAACGAATTGTGCAAGAAAAATGATATTTATTCGTCAAAAGTTGGATAAACTTGCATATATTTACTAGTTAGCAGTAATACTACATTCCATCTCCGAATGAAGTTACTACGTTAAAATCTTTTTCTTTTCTTTTTTCCTCCACCCTTTTTTTAGATACATCAAAATAATTAAAATCTTTTTCAATGCCTATAAAATTTCGGTTTGTATTCATACAAGCAATAGCAGTTGAGCCACTACCCATAGTTAAATCTACTACTAAATCATTTTCATTGCTAAAAGTTTTAAGTAAATCTTCTAAAAGCAATATCGGTTTTTGTGTTGGATGCAATCCTCCGTAATCTTTTTTATATTCTAAAATATTGCTTTTAAACTTCCCACCTTCCCATAAATTAAAAGTGCTTGGTAAGTCTTTTTTGAATTGGTCATCAATTATTTTTAATTCATAAAATGTTCTAAATCCTTGCATTTTATCAATACCATAAATCTCAATCAATTTATTATAAGTTTTTTCGGTGCAAAGTGAAAACTGCGAACTATCAACTCTAAAACAATGGTCTGCACTTTGCCCAATAACTTCTACAATATTTTTTTTGTTTAATCCTACAAATTTAAGCACCATTTTAAAATATGGTCTTAATGGGTGTATTCCCTCAAAATCGTGAGTTTTACTAAAAACCAAAACATCTTCATAATAATTCAATGGTGCTTTTTTAGCAATCAAACTATTTGCAAAATGGTCTTTCTTCCAAATCATACTGTAATTAAATGGTAAGTTTGGTATTTGCTTACTTATCAATTCAGTTGTAAATGGTTGTTGAGCAAATAAAACCATTTTACCATTTTTGCGAAGTATTCGGTTTGCTATTTCATAAATCTTTTCGGTTTCAATAACACAATCCCAATTAGTTTTATTTTGCATACCGTGTTTTACAGTTTCACTACTTGCAATATTTGTTACTGTTCCATAGGGTAAATCCGTTAATATCAAATCAACGCTCCCATCTTTTATTGCTTTATGCTCAAAGGTGCAATCTCCTTCTAATAGTTCTATGTTCATATTTTTAATTTTTTCAAAATTATTTTTGCCAACGCTCAAAAAAAGAAAAGAAAAAGGTTCAGTTCTCCGAATGAGCATTTGTGTTTAAATCCGTACTACTGCTAACAGCGTATAAAAAACATTAAAACGATTTTTTATACGCAAAACGTTATGCACCATTTAGCTCAGATGCAATTCTATCTATTTCATCAATAGTCCTTATGTGGTCAAGAAATTGCCGTTCAGTTAGATTTAGCTTTTCAAAATAAACCCACTCTTCTATCGCACTTTCTCTACTGTAATGAACAAATGGCACTACTTCTTTACCATCTTCTATAATTCCAAAACACTTATCTTTTTCTTCTACTCTTACCATAATTAAAATAAAAACGGTGCATAACATTGTATATAGTTAATGCGCCAGTGAAGGTCAGTGCTTAATTTCAATGTTTAGGATAGGCGCACTAACCATATACCTATACGTTAACTGCAAGCATAAGACACAGCTTTGTAGCATTGTACTTCGATTAATTTTAACAATTCTTCTCTATCTGATAGTTTTGAATTATCAATATAATCGTGTTTGAATAAAATTATTTTAACTCCAGCTTGTATTAAATGCTTTAAACAATTGTTACAAGGTGTATGTGTGCAATACATAGTAGTATTTTCTAGTGAAATACCTTTTTTAGCTGCATATGAAATAATATTCATTTCTGCATGTATTTCAAAAGCACTTGACCATTTATGGTGTAAATCTCTATTTTCTTCAATTGATAAATCTAAGTATTTGAATTTTTCTGAGCAGTTTAAAAAGCCAGAAATAGTTCCGTTGTAACCTTGTAAAATAATTCGGTTATCTTTTACAATAACAGCACCTACTTTATATTTTACGCAATTACTTTCAATAGCCGTTCTTTCAGCTATATCCATAAATAACGATGAGTAATTTTTCATAATGATAAAATAAAAGCCAGCAGTTAACACATGGTATAGTTAATTGCCGTATTAGTACTAATTTTAAGCGTTACCACCCGCTTGTAATTCTCTGTAATTTGATAGGTCGGAAGCCCGCAATCGGCAACTAACCATACCACCACGTTGTGTGCAATAGCCGTGCTTCGTAGCAAGGTTACTGCTTAATAAGTCTTTTTTATT
Source organism: Flavobacteriaceae bacterium (assembly GCA_036396455.1). Lineage (GTDB taxonomy): Bacteria > Bacteroidota > Bacteroidia > Flavobacteriales > Flavobacteriaceae > Geojedonia. The sequence goes on along the minus strand of DASWKU010000210.1, from coordinate 1,298 downwards.
TAATTTTTTGCCCACCCACAAAAGAATAAAACCATTTTGAAAACATAAACGGCAATATTCTATGTTCAGAAAAACCGTATAACCCACAACTGAAAAAGTCATGTACTTCAATAATTACAGTATCATTATTACTTATTGCCACATCTAAAGTAAATGCGATTGGTTGTGTTTTATATGCGTTAATCATTGCATTAATTTTATCCACATTTGGGAAAATATCAAATTCACCTGAGTAATTTTGTAATCCAACCAATTTACCTTCAAAAACAAATGCTCTCCATTCACTTTCAATATCAATTAAATCTGATATTTGATAATTGCCTTCGGGTGCTGTTTTGCAGATTTCAGTAAATGATTTAATCCTGTCATTTGATTTTACAAACTTTTCGCCAATAATATCTTTTTCAGTTCCGTTTTTTACATTTCTGCCAGTCCAATTTTTGCCAATTAATTCAATCGGTATATTTTTGGGCTTTGGGGTTAATCCATAATAATCAGTAATATATTTACTAACAAATTCGACACTACCAATCGGTATATAATTTGGCATAGTTGGTTCATCAGTAAAACATACTTCAAAAGATTTATCATTCCTTAACCAGTTTTGGAACTCAATACTTTCAAGTAGTGTAAGGCTAAAATCGTGCTTTACTTTTCCATTTATGGTTTGTATTAAATATTTCATAAAAATCCTACATAAAAAATTAAATAAAAAAGTGTTTGTACTTCGATTGAACTAAACTGGAAGCTACATGCACACAACACACGGTATAAGCAAAAACCGTCTCGGTGCGTAATTGAAAGTATGTAGTTCTAATCAAGTTCATATCGTGTTGATAATGTTGTGTTTCAAATCGGTTTCAGCTCATACCGAAAAACCGTTATAAAACATTTGCCAACGCACATTTAGATAACACTATTTTCATCTTCAGTTTATTGGCTTTTGTTTTTAACTTCTTATACTCGCTTACTTGTTTATTTGCACATTTAATCATCAATTCGCGAATTGCAAATAATTCATCTTCCCACGCTTTAATTTCTTCACTTGTTGCCATCGCTAAAAAACGTTTTATAACATAGGCTTATAAACAAAAAGCCTATGTTTGGTTTGTATTTCAATTTATCTTTAGTGGTTCGGCTTTCAGTTCATAGCCAAACCGTTATGCCCAATAGTGGTTTGAGCATTTACCATCATGTTTATCATTTCTTCTGCGTTTATTAAGCAATCGTTTTATTTTCTTCTTTAGCTTTCTATTTTTGCGTTTATTTTTAACATACCTACATTGTTCGCAATGGCA
>DASWKU010000209.1:0-2842 GCA_036396455.1 Flavobacteriaceae bacterium | reverse complement strand
AATAATGTTATCGATAGCTCTTTCCTTTTCATTTAAAGCTGAATATTCAAATTTATTTTGAATGACGGAAGCCACATTCGCTAAAATGAAAAAGCATTGACTTCCAGAATCACTCACCATTTTATAATCCCTTCCAACCTGTTCTCTATTCAAATTTAAAAAATCAATCAAATTACAGGCCTTCAAGGTTTTAAAAACCTTGAAGGTCTTTATAATTGATCATTATTTAGACTTTTGAAATATTGCCCAACCGGTCTATTTTGAGTTTGATACAGGTTTCTTTAATCATAGTACCTGAATCTTCTCTTGTCAATTTCCCTTTTGAATTAGCCACATACTCTACTTTTCCATCCCAAGCTCGTGCTGATTTATTTCCTGAACCCAATTCTTCATTGTCAATAATAGATGATGAAATTCTATGAGGTACAAACAAACATTTTCCTTGTGTAGTATCTGTCATTTTATATATACTATTTGAAATGTGTTTTTGATTATTCCAATCAATGGCTTTTTCAATCTCTGTGCCTTTTAAAATTTCCTCCCTTTCCTCTTTTGTAGACATATAAACCAAATCACCCGGAGATAGAATTATTTTATCGAAGCCTTCTTTGTCTTCTGCTATCTTATCACCTTTTACAATTTTCTCAATGGCTTTATGTGTGGCAATTGACCTAAAATCTGAACGTTCTTTGGTTTGTTGGTTTTCATACATCACAAAGTACATATTACTACCTTTGTCAGTTTCATAGAATCCTCCATTAAACATGTCTTCAATGTCAACTGTTCCGTCTAATCGAGTTACTGATTTTATTTCTTTTCCAATTTTCGGGTTTTCTAAAGCCTTTTTATTTAGCTTCTCAACTCCTTCTGCACTAAATGCTTCTTTTGCGTCATTAGAATATTCAAGAATGTGTTCAAGAAATAATTTATTAAAAGCATTTTGGTATTTCATTTCAGAAATTTCAAAGCCTGCTTTTTGTAGGATGTTCTGTTTTTCATTATCAAGAGAATCAAAGTATTGCTTATTTATAAAGGAGAAGTAGGGAAAATCGTTTTTCATTTTTTCTATGGTCAATTTTTCCACATACTCCTTTTTCGTTAAAGCCATTCGCTTTGTTTTATATGAAACAAAATGTGCCACTTTGATTTTTTCATATTCAACTCCATTTATTTTGAAAACAGTTTTGTATTGCACTTCCCCGTTTTTATTGGTTTTATCAGTAGCAACTTTTTGGCTGTTCTTTTTCAAAAAGCTATTTATGTCTTTTAATAATTCTTCTTGCTCATCTATTGCAAAATTTGACTTGTTCACAATGTCGTCAATAATTTGCCGAGCTTGTTTATCATATACATAAGAAGCTGTCTTTCTTTTTTCTCTATCAGAATTTATAAGTTTCTTTTCAATATGTATTTTGAAAGCATCCAAAACGCCAACTTCTTTCACTTCTTTTAACCAAACCACTCCCAAAGGCTCCTTAAACATAGATTTCCGAACAGCCATCCATTTTTTATTGGCTTTTTGAGGCTTATATTCTTTCTTAGGTTTGTCATTTACCATTTTGTAATATGCTGTTCGGTTTTTCGGTTGGGAAATAATTTTATTGTTGGTTTTAAAACTGACAATCAATTTTTCCAATTCATCTTTGGCTTCTTTGGTAAAATTTTTCCAAGGTTGCTTAAAATCCCTGATTTTGCCTTTTACCAATGATTGTTTTATTTTTTTGATTTCGTCATCAGTGTCTGCTGCATTTAAAGTATTCAGGTAACGAATATGTTCCCTTGTGGTGGTTGCCACTATCAAGGCATCCAAAGCATGATGTCGATGGTCTATACGCTTGGTGTTTAAACCTTGATTTTCCTTTACGTTAAAATGATAAACAGGATTGCCGTGTTCATCTGTATCGTTAATGATATATGTATTACCCGTGATTTCTTCCAAACGTTCAAAACGGGGTTTGATAATCTCTTTCCAAACCTTGTTTAGACCCCAATTCTTTTTGAGTTCAGAAGTAATGGCACCTCCTGTAAATATGATTCCGTTTTCACTTTTGGTAATAGATGCAAGTAATTCAGAAAGTTTCCTGCCAATGTAGCGAGTATCGTTTAGTTGTCTGTCAATAAAATCTTCGGGAACTTCGGTTGCCAACAGATTTTTGAGTTTTGCTTTTTGGTGCTTAAAGGTTTCCTTGCAATAGGATTCGTATTCGTTTTCGCCTAATATGAAATACTTGTTCCCGTTTATTTCATATTCCTTTCCATCCTTTCCACCAAATTGAGCAATAAAATTTCTTGCCAGCATACTGCCTTTATATGGTTTGGGATTTATTGCCGCTTCTGAAATAACCAAATTGTTAAAACTGTCGTTTTTCATTTTTGCACGCGGTATCACGTGCTCGATTTCATACTGCGTTTTATCGAACAGTTTACTTAAAGGTATTATTTTCCCTGTATATGGCGAACGACAATTTTGGCTTAACCAAAGGGCGTATTTTTTGATTTCACCAGAAGTTGGGATATATTCCTTCTTATCTTTCTTTTCTTTTTCGAGTAAATCCTTAAACTCTTTTTCAGTTTTGTTTGAAAGTGCTCGCCATAATCTGAATTTATTAACGTCAGCAGGGCTTTCTGGATTAGGCTTTACTTCAAAGTTTACTTTTTCAACTTCATCATTTTCTGTATATTGACTAAAACCATTCATTAACTCATAAAGCAAGGCTTTGATTCTTTGTTTTTCTTCAAAATTCCCTTTTTGGGCATCAGCTATTTTCTTACGTTGGTCACTGTTGTTTTTCAGGTTTCTTCCCATTTCAATATGGATTTCGTCTATTCCTCCATATTGTTT
>DASWKU010000208.1:0-1802 GCA_036396455.1 Flavobacteriaceae bacterium | reverse complement strand
AAGTTATTGTGATCGGTAAAGGTCAAGCCATTGACGGCCCTTCTATTATAGGCTTCCCTAAAACGCAAACCGATATCATTATGATCTTCTACATAGGAATACGACAAATAATCCACTGAATACGTTTCGGTATTGATCCAGTACACAAACACATCATCAAAATCTTCGCCTCCCCCATCTTCGTCAAAAGTGATCTTGATTTTATGATAGGATTTACCTTTTATTTCAACAGTTCCTAAATAGTATTTATTCACTGCTTTATCGTTGAGTCCATAGGGTAAAATGGAAAAGTAATGGACCGCATTTATGGAACTTGTATATTTTACGGCCATGGTATCGGGCACTGAAACCATGGAATCGTTTATAAACCTTTGAAAACCGGAGTTGGAAAGCACATCTCTAAGGGCATTCACCGAATCCTTCCAAATACGTTCAAACTGAAATTTTCCTCCATTTCTTTCAGCCTTATAATGTCTGTCCCTAAAATCAAATTCAATTTCGGAAGCCTTAAAACCCTCACCTCCTGCTACCTTTATGGCTTTATCAACCACATCTTGGGCAAGGTTCGAATCGGTGGTTTTTTGGTCTTTGCAACCTGATAAAACTAAAGTTCCAATAAGGAACATTACATGAAAAATCTTCATCATTTGGTGTTTTGGTCCATCACAAAACTACAGAATACTTACGGCTCTTGTCTAAAAATTATGCCAAATTATATACCTTTGGCAACCATGCAAAAACCGATCAACATACAGAACAAAAAAGCGCGCTTTGAGTACGACATACTCGAAGTTTACACTGCTGGGATTGTCTTGACAGGCACCGAAATTAAATCGGTAAGGGCCAGTAAAGCGTCCATTGCCGAGAGTTTTTGTGAATTTAATGATCGGGGCGAACTGTTTGCCATCAATATGACCATTGAAGAGTACGCCTTTGGAAATTACTATAACCACAAGCCAAAAGCTGAACGAAAATTGCTGCTCAACAAACGGGAGCTCAAAAAATTGGCAAAAGATGTTGAAGCCAAGGGACTGACCATCATTCCGCTAAAATTGTTCATCAACGAAAAGGGGTTGGCCAAACTGGATATTGCACTCGCCAAAGGAAAAAAACTCTATGATAAGCGGGAAACCATAAAGGATAGGGACAACAAACGCGATCTGGATCGGATCAAGAAAATCTATAAATGAGACACCAATTGCCCTACTTTTTTTATTTCTTTCTAAGCCTTTCGGCATTTTCACAAATAAAGGGCAACATTACAAACCCTAAAAATGAGCCGCTTCCTTTCGTCAATATTTACATTGAAAACACCTATTTGGGAACCACAAGTAATGATGATGGTAATTATGAGCTTAATGTTTCAACACCTAAAACCTATACTGTGGTCTTTCAGTTTTTGGGATATAAGACCATTAAAAAAACCGTAACCATAAGTGAATTCCCGTTTGAATTGAATGCCGTTTTAAATGAGGAAGAGATTACATTGAATGAAGTCGTCATCAATGCCAACGACAATCCTGCCAACAACATCATCCGTCAGGCCATTGACAAACGAAAGGAACATTTACAACAGATCCAATCCTACAAGGCCGATTTTTATTCCCGTGGATTGATCCGAATCAAGGATGCCCCGGAAACAATATTGGGTCAGGAAATTGGCGATCTTGGAGGCGGACTGGATTCCACACGAAGTGGGGTCATCTATTTGTCGGAAACCATTTCAAAACTTGAGTTTTTAAGACCCAACAAACTTAAGGAAACCATTACCGCTTCAAAAGTGAGCGGGAATGATAAGGGGT
>DASWKU010000207.1:0-6322 GCA_036396455.1 Flavobacteriaceae bacterium | reverse complement strand
TATACAAGATCAGTAAACGATAAATTTTCTTATGGCATTGGATTCCCTAAATCATTCGCTGAATATCAAATAAATGATATAAACTCATTAAATGCATTTTTATTGGCCGACGGGCTTTATGCCAATTTAAATAGCCCAATTTTCGTAAATACCACAAATGAAGCTAGCAAAGCCTCATTTTCATCTACTTCTTTAGGTGTGGAATATAATTACACAATGGATGACTTTTGGATCATCTCTTTTAAAACAGGATACTCACTTTATAATGACCTTACATTGATAAACTCTGATGGAACTGAAGTTTTTGATTTTGACACACATGCTAAACCGTTTTTTTCAACAGGAATAAAATTTAATTTAAAAAGCAAACACAAAAAATGATTATGAAAAACAACAAGACATATTTAATTGGGATACTATTGATTACGAACATTTTTTTAAGTTGTTCAAGCAGTGATGGTGATGACGATAGGGGCAACTGGGTACAACGATCTGCCTTTGATGGCATACCTAGAAGTAATGCTGTAAGCTTTACAATTAATGATTTGGGATATATGGGGACTGGATATGATGGGGATGATTATTTAAAGGATTTTTGGCAATACAATATCGACGGAGATTATTGGGTGCAAAAAGCAGACTTTCCAGGTATCGCTAGAAGTTCGGCGTCAGGATTTGCGGTTGACAATAAAGGATATATCGGAATAGGTTACGATGGTGATAATGAGTTGAGTGATTTTTGGGAGTATGACCCAGGCACAAATTTATGGGAACAAAAGGCCGATTTTGGTGGTGGAGTAAGACGGGCAGCCATTGGTTTTGGCGTCAATGGACATGGCTATATTGGAACAGGAAATGATGGAGATTATGACATGAAGGATTTTTGGAAATATGACCCTTCAACCAATGAATGGACACAATTGTTTGGGTTTGGTGGGAATAAAAGAATAGATGGAACATCGTTTATTATAAACGATATGGTATATATAGGCACCGGAGTTACCAATGGAATTTACCAAGTGGATTTTTGGAAGTTTGACCCATCAACGGAAGAATGGTCACGTCTCCAGGATCTGGATGAAGACGACGACTATAGTATTGCCAGATCAAATGCAGTAGGGTTTAGTTTAAATGGTTTGGGTTATATTACAACAGGATATTTGGTAGGATCAATATCTTCTATTTGGGAATATGACCCCTCATCGGATACATGGGAGCGGATTACAGATTTTGAAGGAACGGCCAGACAGGATGCTGTTAGCTTTTCCAATGGGGACAGGGCGTTTGTCGCATTAGGTAGATCTGGTAGTTTGTATTTATATGATACTTATGAATTGTTTCCTCAACAGGAATACGATGATGAAGATTAATGGTTTCATATTTGATTAGTAGTAGTTTGTTTTGTAATCCAAAGCGTTTTATTTACTGACACCATCAAAAAAGTAAAGGAATGAGAGAAACGCTTTGGATTCTTTTTTTTAATTGTAACTCATGAATTTCAAATCAAAACACATTATTTTACCTGTGCTTCTTTTAAGCACTGCTTTTGTTTGCTTTGCAGTTTTGAAAATTGTTTTCAACAACAAATCAGAAGATTTTAAAACAGAAGTGTACAAAACCAACAACGGCTATGGTTACTTTATTAGTTTTGGCAGCAAACTTTTAATTAAGCAGGATTTTATACCATCCATTCAAAGAAATCAATCTTTCTGTAATTTTGATGACGCCCAAAAAGTTGCAAATTTAGTTGTGGAAAAACTAAATAAAAAAGAAAACCCCAGAATTTCAGTATCCGAATTGAATACACTTAATATTCAATTAAACTGTGTAAATTAGTATTATGGCAAGTACTGTATTATCAAACAGCAGAAAAAGAAAGCAACTACTGGGGCACGTCTCAATTTGGGCTGTATTCGTTTTCTTTAATTTAATGCAACCTAGATTTGACTCAGACCTTTTGTTAAATCGGGTCATACCTCTGCAATTGGGCAATATTTTACTTTTCTATATTAACTATTCTTATTTGGTTCCAGAATTTTTACTTAAAAAAAAGGCTGTTTTATATGTGCTTTTTACGGTTGTACTTATAGTCATTTCAGCTTATATTTTTAAAGAACTGGCGCCTGAGCCTAAGCACACTATTGTTTTTAAGGAACTGGTGCCTGGGTCTAAGCACACTATTTCCCCTCCGCCCATCCCAAAAGGTAAGTTCATTCATATTAGACTAATAGGGCCACTTGCTTTCAATATTTTATTGATTGTAACGGGAATAGCGTTGAGGGTTTATGCGGAATGGAACAGAAATGAAAGGCTCAAAAAAGAGATTGAAGTACAAAAATCTGCTACCGAATTGTCCTTTTTGAAAAACCAGTTAAACCCTCATTTTCTGTTTAATTCATTAAACAGTATTTATTCCCTTACCACAAAAAAGTCCAATGACGCACCCGAAGCGGTCATAACCTTATCTGAACTGATGCGGTATATGCTCTATGAAACCGATAACGATTTTGTATTGTTAAAGGAAGAGTTGGAGTACATTCAAAATTATATAAAACTACAACGCTTGCGCATTGCAAAAAATGAAAATGTCACAATAAATATTCACGGATCCATTTCAAACCAAAAAATAAGACCTTTGTTACTGATTTCATTTATAGAAAACGCCTTTAAATATGGTACGGATTTTAAAGGAAACACAGAAATAAAAATTGAGATCCATGTAAAAGAGGATGAATTACAGTTTACATGTATAAACCTTATAGGAGATAGAAAAGCAGACAAAGTGAGTTCTGGTATTGGTCTGCAAAATACCAAAGATAGGTTGGAGCTTTTGTACCCAGATAAACATACGCTATTGGTTGAAGAAAAGGATGATAGGTTTATTGTGAAATTAACTTTAAAATTAACGTAAATGAAATGTGTAATCATAGATGATGAACCACTAGCCGTGGACGTTATAGAATCCTATCTCCAGCAAGTAGGAGGTATGGAAATAGTAGCTAAATTCACAAATCCTTTAGAAGCCATTACATTATTAAATAAGCACAAAGTTGATCTTGTCTTTTTAGATATTGAAATGCCCAACTTAACAGGAATTGATTTGGTCAAAACCTTGGATAATATTCCGCAATTTATTTTTACAACGGCCTATCCGCAATATGCGTTGGATGGATTTAACTTAAATGCTACTGATTATTTGGTAAAACCAATTCCTTTTCATAGATTTTTAAAAGCCATTTCAAGAGCCAAGGAAAAATATGAGTTGGAACAAAAAAGTGTGTCAAATGTTTTTCCTGCGGGAATATTGCCAACAAAACCTTTGGACAACTTTATTTTTGTTAAGTCTGAATATGAAAAAATAAAGATAAATATTGATACCATTAAATATATTCAAGGGTTAAAGGATTATATTAGGATCTATTCAACGACATCCAATAAAGCTATTTTAACACTATCTAGTTTTAAGGATATTATGGACAAGCTGCCAATGTCACAATTTATAAGAATTCACAGATCTTACATTGTAAATGTTGAATTTATTGATGCGTTACAAAAAACGAAGGTCGTAATTGATAAGATTAGAATTCCCATTGGTGAAACTTATAAAGATGAGGTTATGAAAAGATTTGGGGTTTAAATGAATTAAAAATAGAGACTCAAACAGGCTTAAGATAAAGTTGTAGAGGTTTATTATTTTTCTCTGGTCCAATAATAATATAAGTCATGGTCCTTTATGAATCCCAGACGCTCATAAAGTTTCTGCGCTGGATTATCGGTTGCGGTCTGTAAGGCCAATCCTTTGTTTTGTTCTTTCTCACAAAGTGCTTTTGCCTTATTGATTAAGGCCTCTCCAATGCCTTTCCCTCTATAATTGGATTTTACATACAAATCGTTAAGCAAATACATGGGTTTCATCGATACAGAGGAAAACATAGGGTAGAGTTGGGTAAAACCAACGGCTTCCTCTTTTAAATAGGCCATGTAAATAATGGATTCATTGTTTTGCATCCTTTCCTTTAAAAAGGTTTTGGCCGATTCCATATCAGAATCTTGTTTATAGAACATTCTATAACCATTGAATAATGGAACCAAATCTTCTAAATGTTCGATATTTGCTTGGATGATGGTCATAAAAAAAATCTGCAAGGAAAATTACAGATTTTTAGCATTGTTCTTGTTTAAAATCTAAGATTTTTTTTGCTTGTTTAGTTCATCCTGAAGTTGTCGTCTCACTTTTTGTTCACGTTCCAGGGCATTGCGTCGGTACTCTTCATATTCTTCTTCAGTTTCCAAAAGTACCTTTTTGGCTTGTTTGGTAACAGAGTTACTATTCTTAAATTTATAAATAAAGAGTAAAAGCAGTGCGAAAAGTGCTGCAATTATGGTCCACATTAATGCATTATAGCCACCTTTGCTCATTTGCATCCCAAACAAAGCCATACTGTCTTTTTGGTTGTTTGTATTTTCTAGATTGGTTTTTGTGTTTGCGAGGTCAGTTTTTAATTGGTTTATTTCATCGGATTGGCTATTAACGGTAGCTTGTGTATCAGTTAATTCTTTGTGTACAGCATTCAATGAATCTATGGTGTGGGCCTTTAACTCGTACAGCCAAGTTTTTTTGACAACTTTAAAGTCTTGATAACTATTCGAACGTCTGATTACAAATTCAAATTGGTTGTCAATTGTCCCTTCGTTCAAAGAAAGTTTGTCGTCTTGATTTGGGTCGTTTTGGGCATTGGCTGTAGTTAAACACAATAAGGTAAGCGTTGTAAAAAATACAGTTTTAATAAGTCTCATTTTGGTCGATGTTTTTGTAATTGGGTTATTCTTGAACAAGATAATAAATTCTACGGATGTTTAATAGGTTTTAATAAAAATTGCCTCCCTTTTTTAGAGGCAATTTATATACGTTCGAAAATAACCAAATGGATGTCTTTAATAATACGTATAGCGCCTTACTTTGGCAATGTATTTTGCAAGTCTGATCACCTGATGGCTGTAACCATATTCGTTATCATACCAAATATAAAGCACTACATGTTTTCCTTCTGGTCTAACGATGGTGGCCTTGCTATCATAAATTGAAGGAGCTGAGCTACCAATAATATCGCTTGACACCAGTTCATCGCTCATTTCATATTTAATTTGTTCAACCAGATTGCCCTCCAAAGCATACTTTTTCATAATGGTGTTCATACCCTCTTTTGAAGTCGGGTTATCCAATTCCAAATTCAAGATGGCCAATGAACCATTTGGAACTGGAACCCTTATGGCATTGGAGGTTAACTTACCTTCCAATGATGGCAATGCTTTTGCAACGGCATTTCCTGCACCTGTTTCAGTAATGACCATATTTAATCCGGCTGCACGTCCTCGTCGGTATTTACTGTGAAAATTATCCACCAAATTCTGGTCGTTTGTATAGGCGTGAATGGTTTCCAAATGACCACTCACGACTCCAAAAGTTTCTTCTACAGCTTTTAAGATTGGTGTAATGGCATTGGTTGTACATGATGCCGCTGAAAAAATATCTACCTTATCGGGATTGTGTTCTATATGGTTGACGCCATGCACAATATTAGGAATTCCTTTGCCAGGAGCGGTCAACAGCACTTTTTCAACACCTTTCGATTTCAAATGGCGGCTCAAGGCTTCTTTGTCCCTAAAAGCTCCAGTGTTGTCAATGACCAAGGCATTTTTAATTCCGTAAGTGGTATAATCGATATCTTCAGGTGCATTTGCAGAAATGATGTTGACAGTTGTACCATTAATAATTAAAGCAGTGTTTTTGAAATCTACGGATACAGTTCCTGAAAAATCCCCATGAACTGAATCGTTTCGGAGCAATGCCGCCCTTTTTTCCAATGTGGTTTGGTTAATGTCCCCACGAATGACAATGGCCCTTAAGCGCAATTGGTTTCCTTTTCCTGTTCTTGCCATTAGTTCCCTTGCTACCAGGCGTCCAATTCTACCAAAACCATACAAAATAACATCTTTAGGCTGTATTGTTCCATTTTTTCTGGCATCCTTGAGTTTTTCAGAAACAAAGTCCATGGCATTGGCATGTTTTTGATCTTCCAAATGAAATTCATAGGTCAATTTACCGATATCCAGTTTAGCAGGCGGGAGATCTAAAGTTTTAATGGCTTGGGCAATTTCAACGGAATCAAAAATGGAAATCGGTTTTTGCACAAATGCTCCCGCATATTCATGTAGGTTCAAAATTTCACTCACATTTCTATCGATCAATTGATTTCTAAAAAGGACCATTTCAATGGATTTATCGTACCAAAGATCGCTTACAATTTTGATGAATTCAACC
>DASWKU010000206.1:0-16357 GCA_036396455.1 Flavobacteriaceae bacterium | reverse complement strand
AACATAACTTGTTGAATTTTCAAAAGACAAATGTCAAATCACAGTTTTTTACCAATGGTAATCCTGAAGTCATGACCAAACTATTGGGAGAAAATTATAAAGTGGAACATCTCGTTTTTTAATCTTTAAACCAACCAGAGTATTTCACATAATTATTGGCTATCCTATCTATTTCACCTGAAATCATTTCTTGACTAACGCCTTTTAATTTTTTTGCCGGTACACCTGCGTAAATACTTCCGGCTTCAACCCTGGTGTTTTGAGCGACCACAGCCCCTGCCGCAATAATACTATTGCTTTCAATCACGCAGTCGTCCATTACAATGCTTCCCATACCAACCAAAACATTGTCATGAATGGTGCAACCGTGCACAATGGCATTGTGGCCAATTGAGACATTATTTCCAATATTGGTCGGTGATTTTTGGTAGGTCGCATGGATTACTGCTCCATCCTGAACATTGACCTTGTTTCCCATTTTTATATAATGGACGTCCCCACGAATCACGGCATTGAACCAGACACTACATTGATTTCCCATGGTCACTTCACCAACGATGGTTGCATTTTCTGCAATAAAGCAATCTTCAGGTATTTGAGGATGTATTCCATTTACTGGTTTTATGATTGGCATATCAGTATAAAATGTTTTATGAAAAATTAGTTGATCGCTGGGCATTCACATTCGTATTTTTCCCTTCTGCAATTAAATTTATAGCCAAGGGTCAACTGATGAAAGCCTCCATTATCAAACACAACCGAGTTGGCCTGATACGAATAGGTATAAGCAAAGGTGAAATTATTATAATCAACACCTATAAATGGTGTAAAATATTGAAGCTTTTGGCTACTCACCCCAGAACCATTTAAAAATTCAGCCCCATCAAGACTACGTCTATAGGATATACCGCCCCAAAGTTTACCAAATTCCATTTCTTTGTACACTTTGGCATTAATGTCAAATGAAGATTCTGTAGTTGCATCCCTATACATAAACATTAATGATGGCTCATAGCTCCATTCACTACCCAATTTATGGAAAACATATCCAGTCGAAAGTAAATAGGTCCTTAAATTATCATAGCTCAACCCTTGCTCATTAAAATTGATGCCATCGTTTTTAAGGAGATTTTTGATGGTCGCATGGGCATAAAAATCAATAAAATGATAGGAAAATCCAAAATCAACATTAAAATTGGTTGCACTTTGTTCGATTCCTGCTATAATGGGGTCAAAGCCATCGGCTAAAAATGAGGTTTCATCCAATTTATATTGGATAAATCCAAAACTCAAACCAAACGACAACATATTCAAGTCAATTTCATTACGCGAAAACATAAGGTGGTGGGCATACGTTAGATAGGCTCCAGTATTGGAATGGTATCCATTTTTATCGGCATAAACAATTCCACCAATTGCAGATGATGATTCCCCTATTCTGCTATTGATACTCAAGGTTTGCAAACTTGGTGCCTCGTCTTGTCCAAACCATTGTTTACGTGACGTTAACCGGATTTTGGCACAATTGGCGACACCGGCCATAGATGGATGGATTAAGTAATAATTGTCGGTTAAATAATCTGAATATATGGGTAAGCCTTCTTGAGTGTTTCCAATTTGGGAAATGAATCCCAAAATTGCCAATACATAATATAGTTTCAACTTCATGTAGTAGTATCTTTACAAAGTAACGGGCTTTAAATGCTTTTATTACAAGTTCTCCTTTTTTGCCATAATCTTTAATAGCGTTCCAAATATATAAATTTTAAATTCACTCACTGTCTAAAAATGAATGGGAAACTTCTATTTAACACCGATTTAGAATTAAAACCAATGTAATACGTTGGAAATTTAATGAATTTTATAGGATTCAATAATTAAATTGACCCTAAAATAGTGGACTTATGCCTAAACTTTAACTTCATGACATAATAGCAATCCAAAACAATTGCATTTTAGAATTCCATTCTATGTACTTAGTTTTAAGTTTTATGAAATGTATAACACCAAAACCGCATGCATTCCATATTAGTTTTACTACTTTTGTATAAAGATTCAAGATGAAAACGTATAATATTTCAATAAAGGAAACCAACAACCCGACCATAATCAAATTTGAGGCCAATCATTTTTTGACCAATCATGAAAGTTTTGAGTTCAATTCTATTGACGACACAAAATCATCACCGCTTGCGCAACAATTATTTTATTTGCCTTTTGTGAAAAAGGTCTACATCTCCAGTAATTTTATTGCCATCGAACGTTATGACATTTTGGAATGGGCTGATGTACAGGATGAGGTAGCCGAACAAATCGAGTCTTATTTAAATGATGGCGGTATGGTAATGGCCTATGCTTCTCCAAAGAAAAAAGTTCCTGTGACCGTTTATGCTGAAAACACGCCCAATCCTTCGGCCATGAAGTTTGTTGCCAATAAAAAAATAGTGACCGCCACCTTTGAATTTACCTCGTTGGAGGATTCAAAATACTCACCTTTTGCAAGCGAACTGTTTCAATTTCCTTTTGTTAAAAATGTGTTTTTTGATGAAAATTTTGTGTCCATTACAAAAGATGCTTCTGTAAATTGGGATGACGTTACTTTAGAGCTTAGGGAATTCATTAGAAATTATATTGAAGATTCGAAAACTATCGTAACTGAAGACGCTTCAGCCATTTTGCAAAAAACAAACCAGCAACAAGACCAACATTTTGAAGCACTTGATGATACATCCAAAGAAATTGTAAACATTCTTGAAGAATATGTAAAACCTGCTGTGGCAAGTGACGGTGGAAACATACAGTTCAAATCTTACGATGAAAATACAAAGACCGTAAACGTGATCCTACAGGGGGCTTGCAGTGGTTGTCCTTCTTCAACTTATACCTTAAAGAGCGGCATAGAAAATATGCTAAGGGAAATGCTTCCAGGTAAAGTCAGTTACGTGGATGCAATAAATGGATAAGTCATAATTTCAGTATAAATACATCCTTGCATTTAAATCCTTAACTTTGGTAAATGCGTTACATTACATTGTTATTATATATTACATTAATAAGCTGTAAAGGTCAAAACTCAAAGTCCATGGCACATCCATTTACAAATGATCTCATTCACGAAACGAGCCCCTATCTCTTACAGCACGCACATAATCCCGTTCATTGGAAAGCTTGGAACAATAAAACCTTAAACGAAGCTAAAGCAAGTCAAAAACTTATGTTGATCAGTGTGGGTTATGCAGCATGCCATTGGTGCCATGTGATGGAGCATGAGAGTTTTGAAGATAGCCTTGTTGCTCAGGTAATGAATGATAATTTCATCAATGTTAAAGTAGATCGGGAAGAACGACCTGATGTTGATCAGGTCTATATGAATGCAGTCCAACTTATGACAGGAAGAGGAGGTTGGCCCATGAATGTGATTGCATTGCCAGACGGACGACCAATATGGGGAGGCACCTATTTTAAGAAAGAGCAGTGGATCAGTGCCTTAACCCAAATTTCTAAATTGTATAAGGAAAATCCCGAAAAGCTCACTGAATTTGCCGATAAACTTGAACAAGGCATCAAATCTATGGACGTTGTTGCCTTAAATACCGATGCCCCTGTTTTTGAAAAAGATTTTATTGAAGAATCCATTAAAAAATGGTCCAAGCAATTTGATCATCGCAATGGAGGATTAAACAGGGCTCCAAAATTTATGATGCCCAACAACTACCACATATTGCTACGATATGCCCATCAAAATAAAGATGAAAAACTAATGGATTTCGTCAATTTGACTTTGACAAAAATGGCGTATGGTGGTGTCTATGATCACATTGGTGGTGGCTTTTCAAGATATTCGGTCGACCCAGTATGGCATGTTCCACATTTTGAGAAGATGTTGTATGATAACGCCCAACTAGTTAGCTTGTACAGTGATGCCTATCTCCTATCGAAAAACGAATTATATAAAGATATAGTAACCGAAACATTGGCTTTTGTAGAGCGAGAAATGATGGCCAACAATGGTGCTTTTTATTCTTCTTATGATGCCGATAGTGAAAATGAAAAGGGCGAATTGGAAGAAGGTGCTTATTACGTTTGGACAAAAGAAGACCTAAAAATAATCTTAAAAGAGGATTTCCAGTTGTTTTCCGATTATTACAACATCAATAATTATGGATTATGGGAACACAATAACTATGTGCTGATACAAAAAGATGACGATGAGACCATTTTAAAAAAATACAATCTCACTCCAGATGAATTGACAAATAAGAAAAGGGACTGGAAACAAATCCTTTCAAGCCTTCGCAATACAAGACCAAAGCCAAGACTTGACGACAAAACCTTGACCTCATGGAACGCCCTGATGCTAAAAGGTTTTGTTGACGCCTATAAAGTTTTTGGGGATAAGCACTATTTGGAAGTGGCCATAAAAAATGCAGAATTCATTATGGCCAATCAACACCGTGAAGACGGAGGCCTTTTTCATAATTTTAAAAATGGCAAAAGTACCATTAATGGCTATTTGGAGGATTATGCCACAACCATTGAAGCCTTTTTGGACCTGTATGAGCAAACTTTAGATCACAAATGGTTATTTACTGCAAGAGATTTGGCCAATTATACCTTTGATCATTTTCAGGATGGTACAAGCAAAATGTTTTATTTCACATCTGATGAGGATGCCAATTTAGTGTCAAGAACCATTGAATATAGCGATAATGTGATTCCTGCAAGCAATTCCATAATGGCCAAGAATTTATTTAAGTTGGCACACTATTTTGATAATGGGCATTTTTCAAAAACGGCAATGACCATGCTCAACAATGTAAAGCCACAAATTCAAGAATACGCCCCCGGATATTCCAATTGGTTGGATTTGATGTTGAATTATGCCTATCCTTTTTATGAAGTAGCGATTGTGGGCGATGATGCCTTCAATAAAATATCAGAATTAAACTCTAAATATCTCCCAAATATAATCTTGGCCGGAAATACAAAAGAGAGCAATTTGCCCCTTTTGGCCAATAGATATGTAGATGACCAAACTTTTATCTATGTATGTGTAAATAAGGCCTGTAAATTACCGGTTTTAGAAGTTGAAAAAGCTTTTAGTCTCATTATGGATTAAAATGATTATACTTTTTTCTAATTTTTTATTCTGATTGATTATTGTTAACTTGAACTGTAATTTTTATTTGCATATCCACATCACGACGTTCAAATAACAAAGCAAGATTAAGATTTGTTATCTTAAATGGATAAAATCCTTTAAATAAAAAGGTTCAAAGTAGGCCACATTTTCAAAATCATTGTTTTTGTATTTTTCAAATGCCAATGTTCCCATTTCTTTTGCTGAAGGCAATTTGTTTTCAATAAATGTAGCGTTCTTATGTTGAATGACCGTTTTGGTTTTTTCAACACCATTGCCAATAAAGTAAACCTTATCTTTATTTAGGTAATCTAAAAACGAACTTTCATCTAAAATCTGTGCTTGTATCTCTCTTATTTGATGATGGTTCGCATCAAAAACAGCGGAGTATATTTCCATACGCCTAGCGTCCAACATCGGCACAATAAATCCGTTGTCTATTTTGACCTGATGCGATAAGGATACAAGTGTTGAAACAGATATCAAGGGCTTATCCAAAGAAAAGCATAATCCTTTGGCTGCTGAGACGCCGATACGCAAACCCGTGTAGGACCCTGGACCTTTACTTACAGCAATCGCATCGATTTCTGAAAGTTTGATCTTGGCCGATTTAACCACGTCATCAATAAATACATGCAAGGATTCTGCATGGGAAAAATTAGTGCTGTAATCTTCCTTTAAAACCAAAGTCTCTCCTTCCTTTGAAAGAGAGACTGAGCAATTTGTTGTAGTGGTTTCTATATTAAGTAATAGTGCCAAAATATAGATTAATTTTCGTTAATTGTCTGTAGCTTCATCTGGTTTCTTTTCATCAGATTTTACTTCAATCTTGTCTCCAGATTTTAAGGTTTTGGAAACCATGTTATATGGGCCAGTTATAATTTCATCCCCTTCTTTAAGCCCTGAAATGATTTCGATATTGGTATCGTCCTGTATTCCTGTTTTTACGACTCTTAATTTCGCTTCATCATTATTTTTCACAAAGACACATTCAAATTTTTCTTCGTTTTCAACGGTTTTAGTTTTATTTTCAATTTTGTCAACTATTGGCTTTTTGGTAGAGCTGGTATCTGTTTTTATAACAATGGCACTAATTGGTGCCGCAACTGCTTTTTCCCTTTTATTTGTAATAATATCAACCGTGGCGGTCATACCTGGTCTAAATGGCGAATAGTATTCCGGTTTGCCCTCTAGCAAATCCTTATACGATTCTTCTAATATTCTGACCTTAACCTTAAAATTTGTGACCTGATCTGCAGTCAAGGCTCCTACAGACGAATTGGCAATTTCAGTAACAATGCCCTTAAATTCCTTTTTCAAATAGGCATCAACTTCGACAATTGTAGAATCCCCTATCTGGACCTTCACTATATCATTTTCGTTGACATCCACCTCAACCTCCATATTGTTAAGGTCAGCTACCCTTAAAATTTCGGTCCCGGCCATTTGTTGTGTTCCTACGACACGTTCCCCAATTTCAACATTCAATAATGAAATGGTACCGCTCATAGGGGCATAAATAGTGGTTCTGTTCAAATTGTCAGTTGCTTCCTTGACCGTTGCACTTGCGCTTTGTACACTATAGTAGGCTGAACTTCGTGAGGCCTGTGCTGTTTCATAAGCTGCTATGGATTTGTCCCAATCTGCTTTTGAAATTACGCCCTTTTCAAATAAGCTTTTATTTCTGTCGTAATTGGCTTGGGCTTCTCTCAAGGTGGCCTCCGCTTGTTCCAAACCTGCCTTTACGTTTTGTAGTGTGGCTTGAGAGCGATTTAAACTGGATTGATAGATATCTGGATTGACACGAACCAACAAATCGCCTTTTTCAACTTGTTGCCCTTCAACTATAGGAAGTTCAATAATCTCTCCAGAAACCTCACTTGATAGTTTCACTTCAACTTCAGGTTGGATTTTTCCTGTTGCAGAAACGGTTTCAACAATGTCAACGAGGGTTATTTTTTTGACCTCAACTTCCTTATAGTTGCCTTGCTTGCCAAACCATCCAGCTTTTTTCCCACCAATTAATACAATTAGCAAAACAGCAATTATGGAAATGATGATGATTAATTTTTTCTTACTCATGGTCATTAATTTATATCTGTAATAGGGATCCCGAAATAGAATTCCAGTACTTTTAGTTTGAATATATAATCGTATTTCGTTCGTATCACCTCGCTTTGAGCCGCTTCAAATCTGTTTTGGGACTGATTGAAATCGAAGGCATTTAAAAGGCCCACATTGTAACGCTCTCTGGCGTAATTAAACGCTTCTTCTCTTGCAATCAATGTTTTTTGTGCTGCCTCATAAGCTTTAAGTGCTCCTTTGGTGTCGTTATAAGCTTGGTAAACGGTAGTTTCCATATCCAAATTGGTCTGTTCCAACGCATTTTTGGAACGTTCAAAACTGACCTGATTTCTTTTAACATTATTGCTGGAAGCAAAGCCATTAAAAATTGGAATGTTCAATCGCAATGAAAAATTATGGCTTTTGTTATCCGATATCTGAGTTTCAAAATCGTCTGAATCAAATAATTGTGAAGTAAAATAGTTAGACCCAAAATTATAGGAACCGCTTAAAGATGGCTGTAAAGATCCTTTGGCCATTTTTAAATTGTACTTGGCAATTTCTGTATCGGCTTCTGCAATTTTAATATCATATCGTGTTTCCTTGGCCTTATTTACAATAGCTTCTGGCGACTGGTTCATGATAGCCGAAGGAGGCACTTGATAAGCAACATCCACAATATCAAATGTTACATAATCTTCAATCAGTAACAATTGTGCCAATTGGATTCTAGAAATCAACAAGGCATTTTCTGCGTTTACTATTTGTTGCTCTTGAGTGGCGATTGTGGCCTGTATTTCCAATAAATCACCTTGTGGCAAAGCACCGGCATCCACCATATCTTTTGTGCGTTGAAACTCCTGATTAGAAACGTCCTGTTGGGATTGTAACACTTTTAGTTGCTCTTTATTGAACAAAATTTGAAGAAACGAATTGGCCACATAGAGGGAAATATCATCCTTCATTTTATCTAGTTTGTATCGCGCAGCCAAAATTTCTACATTGGAGCGATGCAATTGATTTATGTTTCTCAATCCAGCATAAATATCTATACTAGAACTAATGCCTCCTGAAAGATTTTTACTAGTGGACGTCACAGTTACTGTACCATCAGGAGTTGGGATTTGACTCAATCCAATATTCCATGAATGGGACGCTGATGCATTTAAAGTTGGCAAAAAATTTCCTATGGCATCTTTTTTATTGATTTCAGATTGAGTAAGATCCAATTCACTTTGCTTAATTGAAATATTGTGTTCCAAGGCATAATCCACACATTCCCTTAACGTCCACTTCTTGTTTTGTGAAAACGCATTTACAGATATTAAAACAAAAAATACAATGATGGTTTTTCTCATAATTAAAAACATAAGTCTATTTAAATACATAATTGTTACAGTCAAAACTAATAAATCCAAACCTTTAAACAGTGCTTAATAGGTGTAAGACTTTTAAGTTAAAAAAATGTTACACATAAAAAAGAAAACTTTGATTAGGGTTTTTTAGTTCTAAAAAATTTCCAATAAATAATAAATCCAAAACCAGCTACCAATAAGTAAGGAATTGACATTAAATACATAATTCCATTATTGACTCCTTCTGCAGTCGATTGTCCTTCTTCACTTTCCAAAACAGCACGACACATGGCGCATTGGGCATTTGCATTCAGAACAGAAACGAAAAACAAAAAACAAAGCATGACTTTAGATTTCATTTTATGAGTAATAAGGAGAAATCATAACATATACAATTACCCCGGTTATGGCTACATACAACCACATTGGAAATGTGATCTTTGCTATTTTTTTGTGCCTTTCAATATCATTGGTAATGGCCCTTACATAAGTTATCAACACAAAAGGTATAATGACAATTGAAAGCAATATATGGGTCAATAAAATAAAATAATAGAGATATTTAATTGCACCTTCCCCTCCAAATTTAGTGGAATCGCTCGTCATGTGATAGGCCACGTACATGACCAAAAAAGCTGCTGAACAACCAATTGCCGTGGTCATTAAATTTTCATGAAGTACAATATGCTTATTTTTTATGGCCCAAAATGCGATCAATAATATTACGGCAGTAAACCCATTAATGGTGGCATAAATTGGGGGCAGAAATGTTAGTGGCTTAACATCAAATCCCATATCTCGAAGGTTAATCCCAAATAAAAGGGCAACCACCAATGGAATTGCAATGGAGAGCACAACAATCCATTTGTTATATTTTTTCCCTGCTTGTAAATCTGGCCCTTCCATTATTCTTTTAATAGTTTTGCTATATCATCTTTTAGCATTGTTATTTGCTGAGTTTGCCCTTCATCATCAACCTGTTCGTCTTCCGAAATAATTCCGTTATAAAAAATAACAGGGTTTCCGTTTTCAATTCTTGAACGGATAAACCCTTCCTTATCTATAAGTGCAAAATGGCCTGAATGTTCAAAACCTCCCTCAACTTCATCATCTTTGGCCACATAGAGCGGGAATCCTTTATTTGCCAAATCATAGATCTTGTCCTGTTCCCCCGTCATCAAATGCCAGTTTGGATTTGTGATTCCATAACGTTGTGCATAATCTTTTAAAACTTCGGGTGTATCGTAAGTTGGATTAATCGTGAATGAAGCCACTCCAAAGTTTTCAAAATCTTGAAACGTATTTTGTATTTGAACCAAATTTTTATTCATTTTTGGGCAAATGGTAGGGCAGGTGGTAAAAAAGAATTCTACCACATAAACTTTTCCAAAATAGTCCTCATTGGTAATGGTTTTCCCATTTTGATCCGTAAAACTGAAGTCCGGTACTTTTTTACGGTTGCCGTTTATGATCAGGTATTCCAAATCTGATGCGAACGTTTTGTCATCAACTTGATCGGTCCTGCTTTCATTTCTTATAACATCGCCGTTTGTAATTCTATCTACAATTTTGGGAACAAAAATAATCCCGAAAACCAGAATAATGAATGCTATCCCTATGTACGAATAATTAGTTTGTTTGCTCATCTTTTTGGTTGATATCACTAGCTCTTCGCTCTGAAGAATCAAAATCTCCTTTCCTTTTTTGCCTATACTCTGTAAATAAAATCCTCATGTCGTCGCCCATTTTGTTTTTTATTGCTCCAATATCTATACAGTTATAAGAATATAACGAGTATTTTGGATGGTTGCTTTTCAATTCTTTTTTGTCCCTGTCATCAAGTCTCCCTCTTTGGTTCAAATCTTTGTCTATAATAAAAATATCTTCGGATGAAAGATCGGGTTTCAAACTTGAGTTGCTTTTAAGTTGGTTAAATAGATTTTGAATATCATTGGGCTGGCCGAAAACATAATGCCAAAATCTCACGTCTTCATATCTATTGACTTCCTTTTGTAATTTTTCAACCTCTTCTTGTGTTCCCTGTGGCATTACAAAAACAATTTGAAAGCGTTTAAATCCTTTAAACTTATCATACACCAATTCCTTTATATTTGAAGCTGCAATGGCGTGCTCCATCGGGTCAGTTCCAAAAAAACCAAGTATCGTGATATGATCTTTCAACATTATAGATTCATTGGTTTGTGATGAAAAAACATCTAAATCTGAAACATTTTGGTTGACAACGTCAAGGGGATTATAATTGTGTTTCGACGGATACAAAAACAGCAGAAAAGCCACTGGCAGAAAGAATAATGTTCCGAGTACTAAATTCCGTTTAACTTGGTTTTTTTTCACGATGCAAAAATAAAAAAAGGTGGTTTAAAAAACCACCTTTTGTATATGTTTAACTAAATATATTTCAATTAAAAATCATGTCTTATTCGTGCAGATGAATAAACGTCTTCAATATAGCCTCCTTCTTGCAAAAGAATAAAAATCAAATAACAAATTAAAAATACCGCAGTCCAAACCACCATGCGTCTTAAATTAGCTTTTTCATCACGCATGTGCATAAAGTCCCAGGTAATATAATAAGC
This sequence comes from Flavobacteriaceae bacterium, assembly GCA_036396455.1. Taxonomy (GTDB): domain Bacteria; phylum Bacteroidota; class Bacteroidia; order Flavobacteriales; family Flavobacteriaceae; genus Geojedonia. Next base: position 5,201 of record DASWKU010000206.1, on the reverse strand, counting down.
TTTTGCCAATGTAAGGATGATAAATATCCAGTTAAGAACCTTCATCCCTACAAATTTTATCATTAATGATTCGGGCTTATAGATACCTAAAGCGACTTCGACCGAAGTAATTATGGACAATAAAATCAAAACACCCCAAATTTTTTGCGTGATGTTTTTAAATTTAATTAAACCTCTTAATATTTGTAATTGATGTGCGTGTGCCATTTTTAAATTTATTATCTTAAAATTAAACCAGATAGAAGAATGTAAATACAAATACCCAAACCAAATCAACAAAGTGCCAATACAGACCTACCTTTTCAACCATTTCGTAGCTTTTACGTTTTTCATAAGTGCCTAAAATCACATTAAAGAAAATGATACAATTGATAACCACTCCAGAGAATACGTGGAATCCGTGAAATCCTGTAATAAAGAAAAAGAAATTTGCAAACAATGAAGTGCCATATTCATTGACATGCAAGTTAGCGCCTTCTACAACTACTTTTCCATTGTTTTTCAATTGGCTGATGGATTCTTCTCTTGTCAAAACTGTTTTATGTCCATGTTCGTTCAATTGTTGTGATCTAATCAATACATTAGGGTGGGCTTCCAATCCTTTGGTCACTTCTTCAATTGTAAACGATGGCAATGATTCTTCAGACATGTACCAAGTTCCACTTTTGCGGCCAAGCTGTTCACGTCCATGAGGTACGGCAGCAGCAAAATCCCTTATTGCCACTCTTTTAAAGACCTCTTCGCCATCAATTGTTTTATATTCACCAAACTGCAAAATATTACCGCCTTTTGTCTGCACGGCACCATGGTCTCCTTTAATAAAAGTTGCCCATTCCCATGCTTGAGAGCCCACAAATATCAAACCACCAAAGATTGTCAAAAGCATATATAATGTCACCTTGGCCTTGTTTAAGTGGTGTCCAGCATCAACGGCAAGCACCATGGTTACAGATGACATGATAAGGATGAAGGTCATGAACGCAACATAAATCATTGGGTGTTCCTGGCCGTGCAGGAAAGGAACGTGGGTAAATACTTCATCTGCAATTGGCCAAGAGCCTATAAATTTAAATCTAGAAAACCCGTAAGCGGCCAAAAATCCTGAAAATGTTAAAGCATCAGAGACAATAAAAAACCACATCATCATTTTGCCATAACTGACATTTACAGGGCTTTGTCCTCCGCCCCAAGCTTTACCTTCTGTTTCAGCTCCAGTATTTACAACTGTAGTATCCATATTAAGCGTTTAGTGTTAAAAGTTCCACAAAAATAATCATTTTATTTATCCGAAAAAATATAAAAACAAAAAGAGAAACAACCATAACCCATCCACAAAATGCCAGAACGTTGCCGATAGTTCAAACCCCAACATTTGTGAAGCATTATACTTTTCTTTAAAATGATTGTAAATTACTATGATTAAAGAAATTAGTCCAGCCACGACATGCGCAATATGTGCTATCGCTATGATATAAATAAAACTCATGGTGACATTACTGGTAGGTCCGGTAAAATTATAACCCGACTGAATAATTTGCCCAAATCCAATAAATTGACTATAAATAAATGCTATCCCTAGTCCTAAAGTTACCAATAACCACACCGTTGTGGTTTTTCTATTATTGGTCTTTAAGGCTCTTTTTGCCAGAATTAAGCTTATACTACTTAAAATTATAATTACCGTACTTATTATAAAAGCATCAGGAAGTTGAAAATTATTTAACCAATCGGGCCTTTTGCTGCTCACTATAACCGCACTTGTCAATCCTGCAAAGGACATGATCAATGATCCAATGCCAAACCAAAGCATCATTTTTTTTGCCCTGATATTTTTTTCTTCCGTAGTTCCTTCAGTTAAATCCATAATTTATATAAACTTGTCTATGACATAAACGATTTGCAACAATGTGATGTACGATACACTTGCCAACATCAATTGTTTTGCGGTTTTTTCCGTTCTTTTTTTAAACAATTCCAAAGCGTAATACAACATGAAAAGGCCAAGACCAAAAACAATTATGGCTCCAACAATCGATAATTTTAAATCCCCTGTAAAGCCCAAAACTGGAACCAGGGACACCAAAATTGTCCAAACCGTATACATGATAATCTGAACTGCGGTACCTTTATCCTGTTTGCCTGTTGGCAACATAAAAAAACCTGCTTTTTTGTAATCTTCAAACAAAAACCAGCCAATGGCCCAAAAATGGGGGAATTGCCACAAAAATTGAATGGCGAAAAGCGTTCCGGGTTCAATTCCAAAATCGTTTCTTGCGGCTACCCAACCCAACATAAACGGAATGGCTCCCGGAATGGCACCAACAAATACGGCCAAAGGGGTTTTGGTTTTTAAAGGGGTGTAGGCACAGGTATATAAAAATATGGAAATGGCACCATACATTGCAGTTCTAGGATTGATACTATACAAGATAACGATTCCCAAAATGGTAAATAGTGTCGCAATCGTAAAAGCCGTATTAACAGACATTCTTCCGGCTGGGATTGGTCGGTTTTTGGTGCGGTCCATTAAGGCGTCCAAATCCTTTTCAATAATTTGATTGAAGGCATTGGAAGCACCCACCATAAAATAACCACCAAAAGCCAACAACATGAGCGTGTAGAAATCAACAGTTTCAACTCCCAACAAATATCCTGCAATAGATGAAAAAACAACACTTACAGAAAGTCTTATCTTAGTAATTTCCTTGAAATCAGAAATTATTGAAGCCACTGAAACAGAAGAATTTTGAACACCCAATACCTGAAAATTATGTTGACTTATTTGAGATGGCAAAGATACTTTGAAAATTGGTTATGAGCAACGCTTACCAAAAGTAAATTGATATTTTTTTAAGTCCGGTAAGTTTTAGTATCTTTAGTTGACTTTCTTTAAAAACTATGCCATTATGAAAACTATTTTTCGTTTATCAATTATTTTATGTTTTATGCTTTCAACATCTGTAAAAGCTCAAAATTTTGACGATGTTACCATAGAAACCGTAAAGCTTTCAGATCATGTCTATATGCTTGTTGGTGCAGGTGGAAATATTGGAGTTTCCGTTGGCGACGATGGTGTTTTTATAATTGATGACCAATATGCACCTCTATCACCAAAAATTGTAGCAGCCATTAAAACCCTGACCGATAAAGACCTTAAATTTTTGGTAAACACCCACCATCACGGTGACCATACAGGAGGTAATGCCAATATGAAAAAGCTTGGAGCAACCATCATTGCGCATGATAATGTGAGGCAGCATTTGGAAATGAATGATAGTGAACATAGCAAAGACGGATTACCAATCATCACATTTAATGATAAATTGAGCTTGTACATCAATGGCGAAAAAGTATCGGTGTTTCACGTAGACCATGCCCATACCGATGGTGATGCGATGTTATATTTTACCGAGGGCAACGTATTGCATACCGGGGACGTTTATTTTAACGGCATGTATCCCTTTATAGATTTAGATTCTGGAGGTACGGTTAATGGTTATATTGAAGCTGTCAAACACGGAATAAATGCCATAAATGATGATGCCAAAATTATTCCAGGGCATGGCAAAGTGTCTAACAAAGCTGAATACAACACATTTTTAACGATGCTTGAAACCCTTAAGGTTGCTGTTTTAGCGGAAATCAATAAAGGAAAAACTGAAGATGAAGTTGCAGCCGATATAACCATCACAAAAACCTATGATGATTTAGGTTATAGTTGGGCCTTTATCAACTCTGAAAAAATACGCCGAACGTTTTATAGAGGGTTGAAGGACTGAACCTAAAAATCATAGTACCAATTGAACAGGTCGGTCCTGATTCCTAAATTAAACCAACTGGTATTGTTTTTGAATGTCGTTGCCGTTGTAGCATCAGGACTAAAGTTTCTAAAGCTAATATTGGTGAATAATTTTAAATTGCTCACAGGATTGATAATATAACCTGCCTGTAATTCAGCATTGAATGTATTAGTTTTTATACCTTGACCCACTTTTACTCCAGTATCAAAAGGCCTATCATTATAATCTCTGTAAATATCACCCCCATAACTAAAATCGTCTGTCCCGTCATTAAAATCAAATCCACGAACACCAAAAATCAATTTGGCATCGGCAAACCAACGCTTATAGTTGTAACGGCCAATGATAATGGCTTCCCTAAAATTGGCGCCCCAAAGGTGTGCCATGGGTTGGTTGCTGTGCCCATAGTTTAGCACAATGGTGTTATGGGAATAAGTATAAGGACGTACCCGATTATATTCAAACTGGAGCATTAAATTCTCAACATTAAAGGCATTGTAATATTTTGCACCCAATTGATATCCAAATTTGTTCTTCCAACTTTTGTTTCCACCTTTAATATCATTTATGGAAAATTCGTCCAATATAAATTGTCCATACAAATTGACCTTGTTGTTCCATTTGTATTTTGCCGAAGCTCCAACTATGGCATTTCCAGAACCTTGGCCCGTTTCAAACTCAATGGCTCTATAAAAGATGAGCGGATTTATGTAATTGAAATCAAAACCCCTGTCATTGGTATTGGACCAAATAACCGACTCGAACAAGCCAATATTCAAACGTTTCGAAACATTCCAACTTAAATAATGATTGGCCATATACTTGGTCAAAAACGCATCGTCAACCGTAACCTCAGGGCGTACATCCTTTAGCCACATCCAAGTATTGGTGTATTTTATTTTCCAGAATTTTGTGGTCAATTTTAAAAATGGATATGGGCTTGAAACATCGCTTTGCAATAACGAACGATAGCCATCACCTATAAAATTTTTACCATGTCCCAATTGAATATTGATGAATTTTGCAGGAGAATAGGATAAATAAGCTTCGGCAACAGGATAATCATAAGCGTCATCCTTAAAGCGTTTGGCTATACCGCGTCCTGGAATTATGGCCGGATCGGGACCAAATGCTTTTAAACTTTCAGCATACTGATTGTAATATTGTGCAAATCGGCCTTGGCTTTCATAAACCGAAGCTGCGAAACCCAAATGTTTTCCTAAACCACCTTGCACATTGATTCCCCTTGTATTGTTAAATGTGGTGTTGAAATCGGCATCGGTATCTTTCCCTACTTGAAGGTCAAAAATGGGGTCAATGGTAAACCAGTAATCCTTGCCCTGTACCTGGACCAAATGTTCATTCCATAATTTTCTTGTCCACCAACTTCCAGAATCTTTT
>DASWKU010000205.1:0-2138 GCA_036396455.1 Flavobacteriaceae bacterium | reverse complement strand
TTTGAAAAGCAATTACAAGAATTGATCAAAATTATTTAATATGCTTTTTCATCGCCCTTGATAGCGTTCATAAATGTTTTGAAAATAATCCTAAAATCTAATAACAAGGACCAGTTTTCAATATAAAAAATATCGTATTTCACACGGCCAATAATGTCATTGTCACTCTCTACTTCTCCTCTAAAACCACTTATTTGCGCCAATCCTGTGATACCCGGTTTTACGAAATGTCGTACCATAAACTTGTCTATTCTTTTAGCGTACAAATTAGTGTGGCTAACCATGTGAGGGCGGGGGCCCACAACCGACATATCGCCAAAGAGTACATTGAAAAATTGTGGCAGTTCATCTATACTTGTCTTTCTTATAAACTTTCCTACTTTTGTGACACGCTGATCTCCTCTTGTGGCTTGATACAGATGAGCGTCTTCATTGGGGGTCATTGACCTGAATTTAAAGCAATCAAATTCCTTATAATTAAATCCATTTCTGGACTGTTTAAAAAAAACAGGACCCTTGGATTCCAATTTTATTAGTATTGCCAACAAGGGTGTCAGCCATGATAAAACAAAAATTATTACAAAACTTGATAAAAGGATATCAAACGTGCGTTTAACAAACTTGTTTATTGGGTCTTGTAAAGGAATTTCCCTAAAAGATAAAATTGGAACGTAATCATAATATTCATATCTGAGTTTTTTTGAAAATATATCTTTATTATCCGGAATAAATTTTAATTCCCGTAAGTTATTATCCGCAAAATAAATCAGTTGATTGATCTGTTTGTTGGACAATTCAGCCACTGAAAAATAAATTTCATCAATATTGTTGTCAATCACATAATTGAGGCATCTCTCTAAGGAAAAGTCTTCATCACTTGTGCTAAATTGCGCTTTAAACCGATATCCAAAATCCAATCTGGAATTGAACGTTTTTATCAATTGTCTTGCTTTTTCATTTTTGCCAATGACAATGACGTTCCTAATATTTCCTCCAAGATTTGTTCTATACTTTTTTATTAAATAAAACGTGAGAAACTTAAATCCAGAAATAAGAACAGATATGGTCAGCACATAACTGCCCAACGCCAACCTACTTATGTTGGGTTGTTTAAAGAACCCTATAAACGCATACAGAACTAAAGCAAAAAGTATGGTTTGTCTAATAAGTAGGGGAATAATCTGTATTATTCTAGTATGTCTTTGGACTTCATAAAAATGATTTTTAAGCGAAATTACCAGCCATGACAACGTAATATAGATAATAAAGGGATAAACATTGTTTAGGTTTATTTCAAACAGAAAAATACTGGCATTAATAATAACCAAATCTATTAACCCAAATAGTGGTTTTATAAATCCCGAATATCTTCCTTGTCTATATTCCATTTACTTTTTTATATGCTTTGTAAAATCTTTATGCTCGCTTTTATACAATTCGTCTTGGGTCAAACTTTTGAAATAATCATAAGTTCTTTTCATCCCTTCGGTCCTTCCAACTTTGGGCTCCCAATCCAATAGCTTTTTTGCCAATGAAATATCGGGCTGCCTTTGCATGGGATCATCTATCGGTAATGCTTTATAAATGATTTTTTGTTTTGTTCCTGTCAGTTTAATAATTTCTTCTGCAAAATCCTTAATCGTGATTTCGTTTGGATTTCCAATATTTACAGGATCAGGATAGTCACTGAACAACAATCTGTAAATGCCTTCAACCTGATCATCAACATAGCAAAACGAACGGGTTTGGGATCCGTCTCCAAAGACCGTCAAATCCTCACCTCTCAACGCTTGCCCCATAAATGCGGGAATCACCCTGCCGTCATTTAATCGCATTCTGGGTCCGTAGGTGTTGAATATACGTGCAATCCGCGTCTCCAAACCGTGAAACCTATGATAAGCCATGGTTATGGATTCCTGAAAGCGTTTGGCCTCGTCATAAACACCTCTTGGGCCAATGGTGTTCACATTGCCGTAGTAGTCTTCTGTTTGGGGGTGGACAAGCGGATCGCCATAAACTTCAGACGTTGAGGCTATAAGTATTCTCGCCTTTTTAGCTTTGGCCAAACCCAACAAATTATGGGTGCCCAATGAACCCACTTTTAAGGTTTGAATGGGTATTTTCAAATAATCTATCGG
>DASWKU010000204.1:0-4436 GCA_036396455.1 Flavobacteriaceae bacterium | reverse complement strand
AAAGGAAAAGAAAAGTGGACCAGACACTTATCTTCTGCGTTTAAACAAGAATAGTAAGCTTTTTACTCGTATAGTAATGGATTCCTTTAACAATGGTACAATCTCACCTTTAATTGCGAGCAATCTATTAAATACACAAATTAACAACTTTCAAAAATTCGAAAAACTGCTTGCTTAATGTTTGAAGAAGAAAAAACAATCTTTTGCATAGATGCAAATATTCTTATCCAAGCTTGGCAAAAATATTATGCTCCAGAAATCTGTCCTTCCTATTGGGAAGTTTTAAATGAACTGGGAAAAAAGGGAATTATTTTTATTCCAGAAGTGGTTTATGAAGAAATTGAAAAAGGAGAGGACAATTTATTTGATTGGCTTAAAAACAGTGATATTCCAATTAAAAAAATAGATGGGACAGTAGCAAATTGCCTAAAAGAGATTTACGCAAGTAATCCCAACCATAAATATTTAGTTTCAAGTAATGAAATTCACTCTAAAGCCGATCCTTGGGTCATTGCACACGCAATGAAAGAAAATGCAATTGTAGTAACTAAAGAAAATAAAGATTTCATAAAAAAACAAACTAAAATAAAGATACCTCACGTTTGCGATAATATGAAAATCGAATGGATTGATGATTTTGATTTCATAAAGCGACTGAATTTGAAGTTTACTTGTGAATTAAAATAAAAGCCAGAGTACAACACCAGTTCCTATAGTTCTTTGCGGCGGAATTTTAGTAGAAAATTCCTGGGTGTTTACTATCTTTAGTTCACGGTATAACTATTTCACAACGAAACAGTAGCCAAAACCGCTAAACCAAAGCCCAAAAATTCAACACTTAATACCTAGACTCTCCTCTAGATTTATAAGCCTCATATTTTTTCAACTCCTTGGCTACAAACAAGATCCATTTGGCCTGAGCCTCTTTGTTTATGGAGTTATTGCTTTCGGTGTCGTATTGGTTTTGCATGGTGGCCAGTTCCTTATTGATGTTTTGGTGCAGCCTATCCAAAACACTGCCTAAACGTTCAGAGACTTTCACGGTATGTATCTGTTTTCTAAACTTACGCACATGCAATTCGGTAATGTCAAAATGCAACTGCTCATGGGCCAGGATATAATCATCGGCCAGTTCCTTTTTCACCCAAGATCTGTTGGGATAAAAATGGGCTTCAACCACAGCCTTGAAATCTATAATTCTAGAATTGGCTTTCCTAACAGAATATGCAAATGAAATCCCCGAGGCGGTAATGGCGACCGCATCGGTCTCCCTATTTTTTTCACCTTTAAAATCGTTCCAAGTCAATTTTAAATTATCCCGCCATGATAGGGTGACTTCATTATCGGGTGATGTGAAGCACAAAAACAGAGGTATTAAAAACAAGTGGTAACGCATTAATTCTGTAACGCTATAACTTTAATAATCGTATAAAACTATGAAATCTGAAGCTTATTCCTTGGCTTCAACTATGGTCATATCATCATATTGGACCACATAAACGGCTTCGTTGTAGTAGCCACCAAAGAGTTTTTTGGAGTATCTAAACTTGTTTTCCACATACTCAGTCTCCACATCGCTTTTGGAAGCAGTGTACAAATCGTCTTCAGAAGCCAGACGCAAAAGAATGTCCAGTGTCAAATCGAAACCCCTTGTCGCATATTTACTGGGCTGCACACCGTAAACGGATTCATATTTTTCAACAAAACCGCTGGGTTTGGAAACATCATAAGCCCTATTGGGTGACGGATAATGGAACTTTAGATTGGAGAGATGAATGTTGGATACATTGGCCTCATCTTCAAAGGCAGAAGATTTGTTGGTCGTATATAAAACGATATCAAATATTTTATCGTTTTCGCTCTTCTGACCATTCAACCCGTTTAGCATACTGGTAACATTGGACACAAAACCGCTATTGTTGGTCTCTAAAAACACCAGATTCAAACCTGGTCTAAACTTGTCCCTGATCTCATCCAAAATCACATAATAGAGGTCCTTGGCCTCTTTATTTTTTTTGGAAAAAATTTGTTTGGCCAATGGAAATTCAGCTTTTAGGCGATCGCTTTTTGAACGGTGCTTTTCATCGGCTATAATGATGATATTCTTTTCAGGGGTACCTGCCTTCACAAAATTGATAATGGTCTGTTCCATTAATTCTTCAGAAGGAATGGTCTGGAACACGTTATCGTACAAATGTTGGGGCATCGTAAAAGGTGAAACCACGGGGATGTTGTCACTTTTTAAATATGAAGCCACGCGTTCCAAATTTTCCGGCAACAATGGTCCAATGACGGCATCATAATTTGAAAAGTCATTCCGGTTTAATATCGCATTCACCTGAGCGATTTGGTTTTCGGTATCGAATACTTTTAAATTGGTGGAAATCCCCAAGTGTTTGGCCGAATCCAACGCCATCAATACACCCGATTCAAAGTCCAATGACAGTGATAAATAACCATCATTTTTAATGGCTTCCTTGGCTTCGGCAACAGAATCAACGTCAATTCTGTTCAATCGAAATGGAAGCATCAAAGCCACATTTTTAGTGCTAAAGTTTGTAAGGTTTTTGGTGAGGTTGGTGTTTTCGATGTCCTCGGTAACAAGATCCGTAGCGACATCGGCAGGTACTTTTAAAATCATTCCCAATTTTAATCCGCTTTCCTTTAAACCTGGATTCAAGTCTTCCAACTCTTGTTGTGTAACCCCAAGTTTACGGTTCAGGGCCATAAAGCCTTCACTCTTTAAAACGGTATAATAGTTAAAATTGTCATCAACGGTCTTTTCCTCATGGTTTTCAAGATTTGGAACCACAAGCCGATCCCCGGGTTGAAGCACCTCATTCATATCGGGGTTTAAGGCTTCCAGCTCTGGGATGGTCATTCCAAATTTATAGGCCACACGCCATTTGCCTTCTTTTGGCTGTACGGTGTAGGTTTTAAGGGTGTTGTTTACCGTCACTTGTGACACAATGGTTTTATATCTTGGAATCCTGATTTTATCTCCCTTTTTAAGCGGTTGTGAATATAAAAATCTGTTGTACTTTTTCAAATCTTCGATAGAGATATTGTACGTTTTGGATATATTGTAAAGTGTTTCTTGACGTTTGGCCTTTATTGTTTTGTAACCTATAACTTCCTTGGCTTCTCCCTGTGGGTTCGAACCCTTGATTTTAGAAATTGGGACAATGAGTGTAGTACCAGTAGAAATGCCCTTTTTTGCATCCGGATTTAACACTAAAATATCTTGGGGCGTTACCAAATAGAGTTTTGCAATGGTTTCAATGGTTTCGCCTTGTGTCACTTTATGTTTGATAAGCTCTTGGGCTTGAACACTCACATAACTTAAGATGATGATAAAAATTAAAACAAGTTTCTTCATATTTATTTTCCGTCTTTTGACTTCCTGTCCGCCGACAGGCGGGCACTCAAGATAAACTCTAGTGGAAATCTTATTTAACTATTCCCTTAAAGTACATGACAAAAATTCAATTTCAATAACTCCTCGCTTTGTTGCCCCGGCCCTAAAGGGTGCAAATCGATGAAAATCGGCCTCCCTTTAGGGTTGGGGTCATACTGATTTTCCGATTAAATTGTTCTAAAAGCAATTTTTTGTCATGTACACAGCTATTCCCTAAATATTTTAAGATTCCTTTTTTCAAAGGAATTTTTTATTCCCATTCTATGGTTGCTGGTGGTTTTGAGCTAATGTCATACACTACTCTATTAACGCCTTTTACTTTATTTATTATTTCATTGGATGTTTTTTGTAAAAATTCATAGGGTAAATTAACCCAATCTGCCGTCATGCCATCTGTGCTTTCCACTGCTCTTAAAACGACACATTTTTCATACGTCCGCTCATCTCCCATCACCCCTACACTGTGTATTGGCAACAAAATTGCAGCAGCTTGCCAAACCTTGTCGTACAAATCCCAAGATTTAAGGTTATCGATAAAAATGGCATCGACCTCTTGTAATATACGCACATTTTCCCGTGTTGGATTCCCCAAAATGCGAATGGCCAATCCAGGTCCCGGAAATGGGTGTCGGCCCAATAATTCCTTGCCCATCCCTAGAGAAGCTCCTACACGTCTTACTTCATCTTTAAACAGCATTTTCAAAGGCTCCACTACTTTTAGTTTCATAAAATCGGGTAATCCCCCAACGTTGTGATGGCTCTTAATGGTCGCGCTTGGCCCTCCAGTTGCTGAAACACTTTCAATGACATCTGGATAAATAGTCCCTTGTGCCAACCATTTGACATCCTCAATATGATGGGCTTCATCATCAAAAACTTCAATGAACGTGCGGCCAATGGCCTTGCGCTTAAGCTCTGGCTCGCTAAGGTTTTCCAAGGCGTCCAAAAAACGTGCCGAAGCGTCCACACCTTTTACATTGAGGCCCATGCCTTCATATTGTTTCAATACATTTTCAAA
>DASWKU010000203.1:0-3705 GCA_036396455.1 Flavobacteriaceae bacterium | reverse complement strand
CTTCAATAAACGTTCCTCACATTTAATTTTATTGTTGGAATAGACAGCCAAAGTATTGTGCAACGGTGTGGATTCCGTAATGATGGGATAGCTTAAAGGTTTCTGATAACAAGAAGCAGAACTGATAAAAATATAATGCTTGGTCTTGCCTTTGAAAAGTTCAATGTCCCTTTCAACATCCTGTGGTGTAAAGGCAATCCAATTGACCACCACGTCCCAATGGTGCTTTTTTAGTTCTGAAAGGCCATTGGGTTTGTTGATATCACCAAGAATCGTTTTCACTTTTGGGATATCAAACTTCGTGAATCCTCTATTGAGATGATATAAGTCGATACCCTTTTCAACTGCAAGTTTACTTGAAGCAGTGCTAATATTTCCGGTACCCCCAATGAACAATACTTTCATTCTTTAATTTTTATAAATGGCACTAAATCCGGTACTTCATTTTTTAATTCATTTACCGCAAGTTTGGCCACAGTTGTTGCCCCTAATTTTGACAAATGTGTGTCATCATGTTTTCCATCGGGATAATACGGAATTTCTCCAGGCCCATAATGCAAATGTAGTTTTTCTGAGCCTTCAATGCCATAAGACTCTTCCATTTGCTCAGTTAAATATTGAAGGTCTATGAAAGGCACTTCCAAGGTTTCAGCAACCAAACGAGTTTCCAAAGGGTACTCACCGTGGGTGTCAACCAAGGTGCCTTGTTCGTTAAAGTTCCGCCTTACAATGGACGAAAATAAAATAGGATGGGCTCCCCTTTCGCGGGTTTCAGTAACAAAACGCATTAAATTATGTCGATAGGCCGTATGCGGATTTGTATAACGCTTAGGGTCATTTTCCTTTTGGTCGTTATGCCCAAACTGGATAAAAACATAATCGCCTTTGTTAAGTTTTTTATATATCGAATCCCAGCGTCCTTCATCTATAAAACTTCGGGTGCTGCGACCATTTACGGCGTGATTTTCAATAACAATGTTATCACTGAAAAACTGTGGCAACATTTGGCCCCAACCATGTTCCGGATTTTCATCAGGATTTTTCTTATCGGCCATTGTAGAATCTCCGATGGTATAAATCGTTATAGGTTTGGTGGTGACTTCATGTTGTTCCTTAGCTTCTTTACAGCCAAAAAACAATACTAAAACCAAAAAAACAATGTGATTAAAAAGCTTCATACCATTCCGGTTTTGAACTGTCCTTATAATAATCTCCTAAAATATGTTTCAACGTATAGCTTTCAGCCTCCGAGGCATTAAGCTGATGCGACCATGTCACTCTTTTTTGGGGTTGAAATCCTTCACCCTTATTTTGAAATTCGGCATAAAACGTCGTTTTTTCAGCTTCTGGCTTTGACCAATTGTGCCACCCTTCCGGTAAAATATGGTTTCCCAATTCGCAATTTATAAAAACGGTTTTGGCATAAATTCTCCAAGGCCTTCCCAAATGCACTTTGGTAACATTGTCGTCCGCTGTAAGTTTGCAATTTTTAAACACATAACCAAATTCGGTGCCTTCAGGGGTGGAGGCCGCGGTAACGTACGAATTCTTTTTACTGTGGAGTTCACAGTTTTCAAAAAGCGCTGTGGCATTTCCAAAAATAAAGTCCGTGGTGCCTTCAATATAACAATCCTTGAAATATTGTCTTCCCTTACCGGAAGCATATAATGTATCCTGATTCCCTAAAATATTGCAGTTTTTGATAACCACCCGATCTGAAAAAACCGACAGGGCCACAGCCTGACCAACTTCACCCGACGTGTTCTGAATCGTTAAATTGGCAGCATAAAAATCATCGGCTTCAACCAATAAGGTATAGGTGTAAAAGGTACTGTTTCTGCCCATATTCATTTTTCCAAAATAATCATCGTAGGTAATAATCGTTTTTTCCTTGCTCTCACCAATCAACGAAATGTTGGTGTTCCATTCATGAACCTTTATTTTTTCATTATAGATGCCATTTTTAACATGTATCACAATTCTATCATAGGGAAAAGATTTAGCTCCGTCAATAGCGTTCTGAATACTGGTATAATCCCCAGATCCCTCTTTTGAAACGGTAACATTATAAGGGTCTTGGGGTGTTATTTCTTCAGGATTTTTGTTTTTTTTTAGATTATATTTCTTTGACCACCTTTCATATTTCTTAAATACCTCTTTGGGTTCGTTGGTGTACCAAGCATACCCATTTCTACGTTCAGCACCAATTTCGGAAACATCATATTTTTTTATGCCATCGCGGTCACAGAAAAAGGGTTGGTTGTCATCAAGCTCCATAAATCTAGCCCATAATGGTGGGGCATCAGGATCTGGAACCATTTTCTTGTCTATAATTTTTCCTTTTTCATTAAAAACACGATCTGCGCGAAGCCCTGTTATCTTTACTTTCACAAACCAAGTCACTGCGCTATTTACAGCGGTAATGACTTCAGGTGATGGATTATCAAGTGCCATCAACAGCAATACTATTTGAGCGGACTCCTTACCACTTAACGAAGGCAACTCATAAGCTCGGGCCTTTGCGGGTAGCAAGGTATTTACGTCGTGCTGTGCACACCAACTTGTCAAAACTCCATTTTGCCTGTATTGAGTTTTTAAAATACAGTCAATGCCCTTGTCAAAGGCGATTTTGATCTTTCTAATGGTTTCTTCAGTGGGTTTAATGGAGTAATACCCCGTATCCTCTTTCAGTTCCTTTAGGAGATTTAAAATATTGACCATGGAATCGTCATTATAGGTAATGTGCGAATAATAGCCTTCTCTCAAAGGATAATATTGGGGCCATCCACCATTATCATACTGCGCTTCCAAAAGATAATCCAGCCCCAATAAAAATGCTTTTTTATAACGTTCATCAGGTACACTCCTGTAAATTTTGGACAGAAATTCCATTTCCTGATATGTGGCTCCGTTATCGGTTGTGCATCCTTTTGATGATGATTTTAAATCCAATAGCTCCTGTTTTTCTTTAGAAGAAAGCGGTCTTTGCATTTGAATATTTTTTGGCCAACCTCCAATATTGCGTTGATATAACAATACATTTTCGGCAATGTCCTTGGCTTCTTTTGAAGTGTACCAAGAATCATCCATGTTTTCAATAATGGATTTCCATGACTTATCCAAAATTTGAGCCTTTACAGTTGTGCCCACTCCACAAACCATAAAAATTGCCAATAGTCCTTTTTTTAATATTTTCATTTTCATTACATTTTTTTGCTAAATCTAATCCAGTCAATATCGACACTTCCCGCATCGTTTATCACGCCTTCACGCAAGGCCAAAAAACCAATTTTTGCACCTATCCATTTGCCTTCCCTTGCCTTAAATTCTGTTCCAATAGGTTTAAATCTTTTACCTTCTTCACTATAGAAAAAATTACAAATGCCTCCTTTACTAACGGATACCCGTAAATAAAATGTCTTATTTTCAATATTAATCATATCACCAACGACCTCTTTCCCATTTTTATCGACATCTTCACAAGTGACTTGGGATATGAACAACCGCCCATCTTGTCGTTTTACACGAAGATAGCTATAGTCGAGCCCCATAATCAGCAAGCCGGTTTCTTCGCCATCAAAACGTGAATTGAAGGTCGTCTTTGTAGTTGCCATAAATTCTTCAGAAGGAAATTTTTGTAACAACAAATTGGGAACAGCATAAAAATTCGTTGCATTTTCAGGCCTAGGCCGACAATACATGGTA
>DASWKU010000202.1:0-3263 GCA_036396455.1 Flavobacteriaceae bacterium | reverse complement strand
CAATACCTATAAGCAATAAGGCAAGATTCAAAATAAAGACCTTCCAAATAGGTGCTGTGTGTTGTTTTCCTCGTACAAAAATACTGGCATCTGCACCTTTTTCAATAAGTGCCAATCGTTCTTTGTTGCGTGTTGAGAAATAAAGATAGGCAATGGCGAAAACCGATCCGAAAATGATAAAGACTATTAATGCTTCCATAATTGTTTGTTTTTAATTGATTAATTTTAATGTGTTCATAGCCTATGACGACAGCTTTTTAATTATGGTTACACAAATGCAATAAATATTTTTTAAGGAAAGCTGTAACCATAAATAGAATAGGGTCGTCTAAAATTCAATAATGACCACCAACGACCAAATACTCATCAATCAAATTCTTGAAGGCGATGTCAACGCATTTACCGTATTGGTCAATCGTTATAAGGACTTGGTGTTTACCTTGGCGTTGCGTATGTTGAAAAATAGGGAAGAGGCTGAGGAAGTGTCACAGGACACGTTTATAAAAACCTATAGATCATTACATAAGTTTAAAGGTGATTCTAAATTTTCAACATGGATTTATAAAGTGGCCTATAACAGTTGTTTGGACCGGATAAAGAAAAACAGAAAATATCAACATGATGTTGAAATCAATGAATACACAGAACATCAGGTAAAGACCATCGATAACGCTTTTGATGTTTTGGTTGAAGAAGAACGCAATCAATTGATCCAGGATTGCTTACATTTGTTACCCAGTGATGATGGTTTTTTGTTGACACTGTATTATTTTGAAGAACAGTCCTTGGACGAAATTGCAAACATCGTTGGTTTATCGGCCAATAATGTGAAAGTAAAACTGTTTAGAAGCCGAAAAAAATTGGCATCCATTTTAAAAGAACGATTGGAACCTGAAATCATCGAATATTATGAACGAGAACACTAACAAACATTTGGACCATTTTATTGATAAAGTGATGAAATCCTCCACTTTGGAAACCCCTTCATTTGATTTTACTTCCAAGGTCATGTCCCAAATTACGGCGACCTCAAAAAATACGGTGACCATTTATAAACCACTCTTTTCAAAAACTGCATGGGGAATTCTCATATTGTTAACGGCAGGAATTGTAGGCTTTTCAGTATTCAGCAAGGACAACACCACTTTGGGTTGGTTGGATCAATTGGATTTCAGTAGGGTTTCCAATGTGTTCTCAGGAATTAAAATTTCACAGACTGCGATGTATTCATTGATGATGTTTGCTGTGATGCTGTTTATACAAATCCCGTTATTGAAGCATTATTTTAACAAGCGGTTCGACGTTTAGTCATCGGTCATCGGTCAACAGTTTTCAGTCATCGGTCGCCCGTCATCGGTCTACTAATACCAACGCTTTTTTTTCTTTTTGGAACCTTCGCCTTTTCTGCCTTTTTTGTACTTGCTGCCTGTATTTTTGGATTTGTGGACTTCGGGTTTTGCTTTTGGGTCTAAAGGATAGGGATGATTGTCTTCAACTGGAATCTGCACATTGATGAGTTGCTGAATGGTTTTTACATAAGTTTTTTCATCCGCCGAACACATGGAATATGAAGCACCAAGACTTCCTGCACGCCCAGTCCGACCAATTCGGTGAACATAGGTTTCCGGTACGTTTGGCATATCAAAATTGATGACGGCATCCAGTTGGTCAACATCAATACCTCGTGCCGCAACATCGGTGGCTATGAGAATATTGACATAACCATTTTTGAATTTGTTCAAGGCGTTTTGCCTATCGATTTGGGTTTTGTCCCCATGCAAGGTTTCCACCTTATACCCATTACTGATAAGGGTTTGTTCCAGTTTGTCCACGCCAAATTTAGTACGCCTAAAAATTAAGATACTGCCTTTAATGGTATTGCGCAACAGGTGCAGACACAGTTCAATTTTGTTGCGTTTTGGCACGTAATACAAAATCTGGCTCACATCTTTGGCGGCCGATGAGGTTGGGGTCACCTCAACACGTTCCGGGGATTTTAAAATGGTATTGGCCAATTGCTCCACTTTATAAGGCATGGTGGCCGAAAACAGCAAGGTCTGTTTGGACTCGGGACACAAGCGCTCAATTTTTTTGACATCGTCGATAAAACCCATGTCGAGCATTAAATCAGCCTCATCCAGTACCAAAATCTCTATATAATCCAGATTGACAACATCCTGTTTATGCAAATCGAGCAAACGCCCGGGAGTGGCCACCAAAATATCCACGCCTTTAGTCAGAACGTCAATTTGAGGTTCCAATCCAACACCGCCATAAATAACGGTTGAACGCAGGTTGGTGTGTTGTCCATAAGTTTTAAAATTATCACCTGTTTGTGCTGCCAATTCCCGTGTTGGACTTACAATCAACGCCCTTATTTTTTTGCCTTTTTTGGGTGCATCCTGTTTGTCAAACAGCAATTGTAAAATGGGCAAGGCAAAGGCTGCGGTCTTGCCCGTACCCGTTTGGGCGGTACACACCACATCGTTTTTGTCCAACACCAACGGGATGGTTTGCTCCTGTACCAAAGTTGGCTCGGTGTAACCAGAAGCTTCTATGGCTTTGAGGATAGGTTTGTTAAGGTGCAGGTCTTTAAATGACATCCTTTAGTATTTAATGCAAAGATATGCCAAAGTTTTAAGGAAGGTTTAGAATTGTTTTGCAAGTAGCACAATTTGTCCCAAATGATAACAATCATGTTGAAGAATTCCTTGAATATGCTCATAATAGGTCATTTTGTTAACCTCATATAGGGTTTCAAATTGAGAAGTTTGAAAATTTTTCAGAAACCGAATCCATTGCTCTTGGGTCTCCTTTAGTAATTCTAAAGTATGGTGCCACGCTTGGTCGGAAGTGTCTTTGACAGGTTCAAAATAATTGGAACTGGGGGTTTTGATAATCTTCCCGTTGACTCTTTGTAAAACATTTTGGCGCCATGCTATCAAGTGGTTGGTGATTTCCCAAATGGTATTACAATTTGGTAAGACCCTTTGGCTTGCTTGAGTTGCAGTAATAGGCTCTAAAACAGAAACTAGGTTGACATCAATCCACGGGCTTCCGTTGTAAAGTTTTTCAAAAAGGCTTATCAATCTTTGTTGCTCAGTCATTTTTAGTTCTTATAATGTTATTCAATTTTTTTTGATAGGTATTTGTCTTCCATTTTGGTTTAATGTCAAGCTTGTAACCTTTCTTTCATCGTTTTTTGTCCAATACCAAAGAGAAAGGGATGGTTCGCTCCATACCAAAGTTGGCTCGGTGTAACC
>DASWKU010000201.1:0-18073 GCA_036396455.1 Flavobacteriaceae bacterium | reverse complement strand
TATACATTTCAGGTAAGGGATGCCAATGATTGTACCTATAGTGAATCCTATACCATTGATCCATTACCAGGATTGACCGTTGTTGGACAAGAATTAAGTAACGTTTCTTGTTTTGGATCAACCGATGGGTCAGCTTTATTTACGGTTTCGGGTACAACAAGCTTTACCTACACGATTAATGGAGGAGCTTCCACTGCGGGGACATCTCCAATCAATCTATCAGGTTTAGCCGCCGGCACCTATACTATAGTTATTACAGATACCACAACGAACTGTCAAGCAACTGACAGTGTAACTATAGATGGACCTTCAGCAGCTTTAACAGTTTCTACAAATGTTTCACCAATTACTTGTGTTGCAGATGGAAGTGTTACCATTAATGCTGTTGGAGGATGGGGTGGAAACACGTATGAGCTTACACTTCCTGATAGTACGGTTTTAGGACCACAGGGAAGCAATGTTTTCACGAACCTATCACAAGTTGGAATGTATACAGTTACTGTTACGGATGCCAATGGATGTCAGGTAACCGCAACATTTACGTTGAGCACACCAAGTAATCCCACAGCTACCATTGATGCCTCATCTGATTATTGTTATGATGGCAGTGGTTCTATACTTGTGGTGAATGCATCGGGAGGATTGCCTCCTTATGAGTATAGTATTAATGGTGGGGCATTTGGATCAAGTAATACATTTACCAATTTAATTCCTGGCACTTATGATATCATCGTCAGGGACGCCAATGGATGTACATTTGCCTTACCTACACAAACCATTGCAGATCAACTAACGGCATCGGCCGTATTGACAAAAAGATTGGACTGTACCAGTTCGCCTGATGCTGTAATAACAGGAACTATTTCTGGCGGTTATGCACCTTATACAGTCACTTTAGTACAAGGAACAGGAACACCGAACTTGGTTGGAAACACCTTTACCTTAACGACATCGACCCCAGGAAATTACCAATTCCAAATAACAGATGCCTCGGGTTGTACGGCCTTAACGAATGTGATAACCATTCAATCAATTACCAATCCTTCTGCCACAGCAATTGTAACGGATGTGTTCTGTAATAGCGATAGTAGTGGTATTGTAACGATAGATATAGATGAAAACCTTGGAGAGCCCCCTTATTTAGTAAGTTTTGATGGGTCTCCATTCACATCTCAAACGGTTTATAACGGATTGGCTTCTGGAACCTATAATTATACGGTTAGAGACAGTAATTCTTGTGAATTTAGTGGTGTGGCTACCGTTACCGAACCTAGTGCCATTACATTGGGAAGTGAAACCATAACACCAATTACATGTGGTGGTTCAGGTAATGTTCTTGGTTCCATTTCCATTTCCAATGTGACCGGTGGAACACCTAATTATACCTATACATTATTGAATAGCTCAGGCAATTTGGCAACAACCACATCAACAAACCCATTTGGACCTACACCAAACGATAATGTAACATTTGATGGTTTAACCTTTGGAAATTATTACTTGAGAATCATAGATGGCAATGGCTGCGAATATAATTTTGGACCTTATCTCGTCGCGTCTGATGTTGATGAACTTGATATAACAGCAAATGCTTCGGGCAGTTGTTTAACAGGAGTTGATTATGATATACATATTGTTAACGGTATTGGACCATTTGAAATTCGAATTTATAATGGTACCCCCTTTAATCCTGGAGATGGTGTAGCACCTAATGGCCTTCCTACATCAGATGCAACTCCAAACGAAAGAAATCATCAGTTTTCTGGATTACAATTTGATGTAAGCTATGTTTTTGAAGTCTTGGATACAAGTACTGGTTGTACTTATATTAAACAAATTCCAGCAGAACCTAGTCCTTCTCCAATGTCACTAACAGGTACAGCTACTAACGTAGCCTGTTTAGGAGATAACAACGGTACGTTTGATTTCACAGTATCAGGTTATACAGGAGTATCTTTATCCTGGGAAGTTTTTAACGATTTAACCAATTCAACAACCGGTAATAATGGTAGTACAGCAGGACTTACGGGAACTGACTATAGTGATACAGTGACTGGTTTAGGGCCTGGAGATTACTATTTGTTAGTGACTGAGACCGATATTGCTTCAACACAATGTACTGCGATTATCAATTTCCGAATTACTGAGCCTACAGAGCTATTGCTTGCCGAAGTAGTCAACACCAATGCAAACTGTAACCAAGATGCACAAGTTGTGGTCAATGGCAGTGGAGGAACACCTCCTTATGAATATGCTTTTGTTGAGGATGGTGTCGTTCCTAGTGCAGGCGATTGGACGTCAAACAATCTAGCGTTTTTAGACTATACTGTTAACACCAATTGGGATGTTTATGTACGTGATGCCAATGGATGTAATATCAGTACACCTTTGGATGTTGTCATTGCCTCTGATCCATTGCCGTCTGTGACCTTACCGACTTTTGCGGATGACCAATGTACCTCTATTGGTAATTCATATACATTTACGGCTACACCGGGAGGTGGAGAGGTAACTCCTGTAAGCTATAGCATTGATGGTGTTAGTTTCCAATCCAGTCCAACATTTACGGTATCATCCGATGGAACGTATACGGTAACAATTAGGGACGGTAATGGCTGTACCGCAACGGATACGATTACAATTTATCCACCATTACAAGTAAATGCATTGGTAAGCGCCCAACCATCTTGTACGGTTGGAGGCACTATTACTGTTACTGGTGCAGGAGGTAGCGGAAGCTACAGTTTTACACTCTTGGATAATCTTGGAAACCCAACGGGATATGTCATTTCTGGTTCAGATTTTACAGGAATTCCAGCGGGTGACTATAGTGTTGAAATTACGGATACGGTTACAGCCTGTTCTTCCCAAACACCTGTAAGTTTGGAAACTCCAACACCTGTGTCATTTACAACTACGGTTTCCGATGTGAACTGTAATAGCGGTAGTGATGGTGTTATCATTGTAAATTTAGACCCAAGCAATGATAATCCACTTTATACTTACGCGATTTCAGGACCTATATCTGTTGGACCACAAGCTTCCAATATTTTCACGGGATTACCTGCTGGAACTTACGACATTACTGTTACTTCAGGGAGAGACTGTAGTTTGACGCAACAAGTTACCGTTGGAGAACCTACCCTGTTAACAGTTTCAGGAACAGCTACCGATTTTGCCTGTGCACCGGATAATTCTGTAAACGCTTCAGTGCTTACAATTACTGAAGTAGGGGGAACAGCTCCTTATTTGTATAGTATTGATGGAATTAATTATTTTTCTTCCAATTCATTCGACATTATTGATACCGGAAGCCTTCAAACCATTGACATCTATGTAAAGGATGCCAACGGATGTATAGCTTCTGATAGTGTTTCCATAACACCATTGCCAACCTTAACGGCAGCATCAGTTGCCACTGCAACACCTATAGATTGTAATAATACAGGTACGGTTACAATAACTGTAACCGGTGGTTCGGGTAATTTTGATTATCAAATGTTACCGGATGGTACACCACAGGCTTCAAATACATTTAGCATCACGGATCCCGGAACATACTATTTCCAAGTGAATGATTTGGATACGGGCTGTACTATTGCAACATCGGCATTTACTGTTGCTCCTTTCGACACTATTGATGTGACGGCAACACCCACAACAGCAATTACATGTTATGGAGATAGCAATGGAGCTTTCGAAATCAGTGTAAGTGGTTATTCGGGAACTTATGATTATGAGGTCTTCAATGATTCTGGAGTTTCGGTTGCTACAGGAACTGGAGATACAGCTTTAGCAAATCCACAAGTGATAACCGGTATGTCCGCTGGTAATTATACAGTAGAAGTTACAGAGACTGCAAGTCCATTCTGCTCAACAACTTCCAATATGTTTACCATAGATTCACCTGCTTCAGCATTGGTTGTTTCTGTTTCTGAAACATCCAATGTTACCTGTGATGACAATCAAGGAACAATCACGGCTATAGCCAGTGGTGGTTGGGGTGCTTATGAATATGAATTGACAGGAGCAGCTACTGTGGCATATTCATCTAATGGAACATTTACAAACTTATCAGCAGGGAACTATACGGTAAACGTAAGAGATGCCGGAGGATGTATTGCGTCAGACAATGTAACGCTTGTGGTTCCGCCGCCAATAAATGCAACGGTTACCCCAAGTGCTACGGCATTGTTATGCTTTGGCGATACCAGTGCAACAATAACGGTTACGAATGTAACGGGTGGACAAGGAAGTAATTATTCCTATACACTCAATATGATTTCGCCATCTGTAAGTTCATCAGGTCCACAAGCGTCACCGGTATTTAGTGGATTGGGAGCGGGAACCTATACGGTTGATGTCACTGATGGTTATAATTGTATATTCACATCAGCCAATATTGTGATTACAGAACCAACTCAAATCCAGGCAGAATTAGTAAAAGCAACCTCTCAAACTTGTTTAACTGATGCTACACTTACCTTAAGTGCCACAGGTGGAACTGGAACTTATGAATATAGTGATACTGATACTTTTGCTACGGTTCTAGGTTCATTTGCATCATCTGTAACCTTTAGTGTTTCCCCTGGAACACATGAGTATTATGTTAGGGACGCTAATGGATGTGTCTCAAATGTATCGAATGAAATCACTACAGATGAATTGCCTCCGTTGGTAATCAACTTAGATCTAAGCAATGCCACAATCAATTGTACAGGTGACACCACAGGCGTTATAGTGGCTACGGCACAAGGTGGTTTGGGAAGTTATGTATACACCTTGCAAGATACTTCTGGAAACGATATCCCCGCAACGCAAAATAGTCCAGGTGTATTTACTGACCTCCCTGCTGGTGATTATAGAGTAAAAGTGGATAGTGGAGATTGCTTGACAACAACGGCAACAATTTCCATAACAGAGCCGAGTTTACCGTTGACCGTATCGTATACTGTTACTGATGTCACATGTAATGGAATAGGTAACGGAATCTTGGAAATAAATGCTTCAGGTGGAACAGGAATTATTAAGTACGCTATTTCTCCACAGATGAATCAGTTTTTCGATGATCCTGTATTTGATAACCTTATGCCAGGAGATTATCAAGCTATTGTTCAGGATGAATTGGGTTGTTATGTGCTATTTGATTTTACGATCAATGAACCAACCCCGGTATCGTTAACCATTGTACCAAACTCAATCATTCCAGAGGTTTGTGAAGGAGATATGAATGGTGAGTTTAGTATTGACATTTCTGGAGGAAATCTTCCTTATAGTGTAAGCTTGGACGATATTGATGGAGTTTATACAACGGGCACTTTAACTCAAACCCAATTTGATTTTACAGGATTGAGTGGTGGCGACCATATTGTTTATGTTCGTGACGCACTGGATTGTGAATCGGAATGGAATATTACTTTCCCGGAATCAGTAAAAATAGATCCTGTTGCCAATGTTGAATATTTATGTGAAAACAATGTACAGTTGAACAGGGTTACGGTAACGGTAGATCCAAGTATAACGGATCCTTCCGATTTGGATTATTCGCTTAATGGAGGGCCTTACCAAAGCAGTAACGTGTTTATAAATGTACCACCGGGAATAGGCCATTATATTGATGTTAGACATACCAACGGATGTATACAGAGAACGGATCCATTTGATATTACCCAATATGACCCTTTAACATTAGTGATAGCCAATGGCGGATTAAATGAAATTGTAGCTACAGCAACTGGTGGATCGGGTGTTTATGAATTCACACTTAATGGTGAATCTTATGGTAGTACCAATACGTTCATAATTTACAGTTCCGGTAATTATACGGTTACTGTAACAGACAGTTTTGGATGTGTTGCAAGTGCTACTGGATATTTCGAGTACATAGATGTTTGTATTCCAAACTATTTTACGCCAAATGGTGATGGAGTTTTAGATGGATGGGGACCAGGGTGTACTTCACAGTATGGAAATCTTACGTTTTCAATTTTTGATAGGTATGGACGAAAAGTGGCAACCCTAAATGCAGGAGAAAAATGGGATGGGAAATACAATGGTATGGAACTTCCGACAGGTGATTACTGGTACGTGGTGAAGCTCAACGATCCAAAAGACAATCGTGATTTTGTTGGACATTTCACACTTTATAGATAATGAAAACGATGGCTATGTTAGATAATATTAAAATTATTAAAATGAGAAAAATCATAATATATATTTTTCTCTTGGCTATAGCACATGGTTATGGCCAAGAGTTAAATTTGCCAGTATGGACCCAATATTTGGCCGATAATGATTTT
The DNA here is from genome assembly GCA_036396455.1 of Flavobacteriaceae bacterium. GTDB lineage: Bacteria > Bacteroidota > Bacteroidia > Flavobacteriales > Flavobacteriaceae > Geojedonia. Next base: position 11,774 of record DASWKU010000201.1, on the reverse strand, counting down.
GTAGTTTCTCCAACTTATGCAGGGATAGGAGACAATTTAAAGATTAGAGCCAATGGATTGACGCAGTGGGTAGGTATAAAAGATGCTCCGGATAATCAGTCACTCTATGCCGATTTTAGAATTGCCGACCAAAGTGGAGTGGGGCTGTCCGTATATAATGATAGAAATGGGTATACCATACAAACAGGAGCCAAAATTACATTTGCTCACCACATCATTTTAGATTATAAATCCAGACAGTATTTATCATTTGGTATCTCATATAACATTAACAATTTTAAAATTGACATCAGTGAATTTAATACCACATACGAAGTTCCGGTTCTAGATCCTGCCATTACAGATAACCGATCCAATTCCAATAACAATTTTGATGTTGGTATTTTATATAGATATAAAGGTTATTATTTTAGCTTTAATGCCAATAATATACTAAAAAAGGATATTGAAAAATTTGAAGGAATAGAACCGAGTTTACTTTTAAATTATCAATTTTATTCAGGCTATACATTTAAAACTCCTCAAAGCAATAAAGTTGAGATTGAACCTTCAATGTATTTTCAACTGTTTGGTAGTGACAAGCGTTCCAGTACGGATTTAAATATTAAAGTGCGAAAGTTTACCAGAAATGATAATTATTATTGGGCAGGCATATCGTACCGTTTTTTGAACGACCAATTTTTAAAGCCCTTAAATGTTGGTCCAATGTTTGGATTCTTGAAGTCACAATTCTATTTTGGTTATTCTTATCAAATAACCATGAATGAGTTGTCAAGCTATAATTCGGGCACTCACGTGGTTACTATCGGGTTGGACTTTTTTAGAGGAATCAGTAATTGTCCATGTACGCGAAGTCCAATACGTTAATTGATTCATGTTTAAGGGATTTAGCAATTTTACTCTAAATCCGATCAAATTCTCAATAGTTATCCTATAAAAAAAGCAAGAACAAAACATGCTACCCATGATTTCATCCTTGCTTTTTAACTAGTTTACTGTGCTTCTTTAATATAGCCCCAACCTTCTGCCTGTCGTTTTATGATTTCCAGAATGCCATCTGGTACAGTAGTTACACCAGGGATCAGTTGTGAGGCATCCACTTGATAGCGTTTCATGGTTCCTTCACAAATAACAAAGGACACATTTTCATTTTTGGCCAAGGCTTCCATATCGGCAGCTACCGAGGATTTATCTTTCAAAACCATGTCGATGGAGCCACTGTACATGACCACTTCAAATTTTGAGTCTGGATACGCTTCAGACATCGCTTTTACATGGCGCATGGTAGTGCCATGCACCTTGGTATTATCACTGGTAACGTCAAATACAATTTTTATTGGTTTTTCTTGTGCAAAAGCCATTGCAGAAAAAACCAAAGCAAAAACAAGATTGATATAAGTTTTCATAATTTTTAAAATTAAAATTATTCGCCGGCGAAAATATAACCGCAGCCATGTTCCTGGGCTCTACCTAATGCCCAAACACCTGAAGGTACAAGTTGTATTCCTGGAAGAACACCACTAACCCAATCGTTATAAACCTGGGTTGGATCCAATCCCATTTGTCCTGCAACGACATTACTATACACTTTGGTTGCCAAATCACAAGCGCAGAACAGAGCTCCTCTTTCTTGCATTCGTTTTGTGCCGTCAATTCCTGGTAATGGAAAATCACCATCTTGAGGTTCGTAATAGGGATTTCTTAAATAAGGATTTCCTGAACTATCGTTAACACCAAAAACTTTCCCGATAGGATACTTTTCCCAAAGTCTGTCTGAAAATGCGAGTGCCAATCCAGTGTGTCTCAATACGGTCATAGCGGTCATATCTTCATCGGCGGTTCCCGTACCATTATTGGTCATATAAAACGCCCAGTTCCAAATTATTGGAAATCCCCCATGTGGCGTAGAACCATCATAAACAATACGGTGGCTACCTTTTATATTTTTGAACCACTGTTCAGCATCACTCATGGTTTTGATGTTAAAGGCTTCGGTTTTGGCGTAAATGGGATTGGCCAGAACCGAAAGTGTGCTGGCCGTAGCCCCTAGAGCCATGGCTCCAAGAAATTGTCTTCTTGAGTTTTCGTTGTTTGTTTTCATAATAATTGATTTACTTGGTTTAATAATTTGATTTATTTGGTTTTAACAATGTTATGTTTTTGTTTGTAATAATCCATAATAGGTTGAAATGGTCCTTTTTGGTGCTGTTCAACTGAAAATGTATCCATATAGGGTCCATAAGGTGTAGATACTGGTTTTTTCAACAAATCTGGAAAGTCCTGTTCAAGGTTTGCCTTCTCGGGACGCTGCATGGCATTGATATATCCTGCCACATCATAGGCCTCTTCATCAGTTAAAACAACATTTTCGTAGGTTGTGCCAAAGGGCATATTGCCTTTAATAAATTGAGCAGCGGTTATGACTCGATTCATTCCGGCTCCATTATTGAAAGAGTCATCACCCCAAAGAGGTGGATATTGATACACCAAACCATCAGGATATTTTTGACCTTGGCCATTTGGCCCATGACACACAATGCAGATCGTTTCAAAAACTTTTTTACCATGCTCAAGATCAACCGCTCTATTTGGAATTTCAAATTCTACATATCCCTTACCTTTAATGTTTCCGTCTTTTGGGGCATATCGGCTTAAAAATTTCAAGTAGCTTACCATAGCTTTCATTTCTGTACTATTTTCTGGTAAAATACGACCGTTCATGCTACGCTCAAAACATCCATTGATACGGTCTTCAATGGTTCCTATTTTATTTTCCCTTCCCCCATATTGAGGGAAACGTTGTATAATCCCAATCATGGGCATTGAGTATGGTTTAGTCCCGGCAAGAAGGTGACAATTGTTACACGATAAGTTGTTGCCGGCATAAACCATTTCGGGATTGCCATTATTTGGTCCTAAATATTTTGAGGTATTGACGAATAATTCATAACCTTGTTTAATGGTTTCGTTTTCAATGGAATTGTCCAAACTCGAAACATCATAATTCATGTAATAGAGGTTATCTACATACTCTTCATGATTGCTATTGGCTTTTGGAAATACATTAAAATGTACCATCAATAAAATAGTACTGAAGACAAGGAGGCAGCCAAATGATGCGCACACCATCACTACCAATCGCTTATATTCTATATTAAAAATCTTTTTTGACATATTTACTTAAACCTTGATTAGCTTTGAAATAGAACTTATTTTTTTTCCAATTTTTATACTATCTGTTAAAAGCCAACTATTTTTTATAGGTATTATTTGGTTGTAATTGGGGAAGGGGCTTATATGAAATGTCTAAATCTCATTTTTCAATTAAGCACTCTAATTTAAGCATTTTATCTGTATTTTAAAATTAACTTTTTATCCAACTTTATATAATCCCGTGTAATCACTGAAAATGAATGCCACATTCGCGATGTTCTAAAACTTTGGTGATATCAAAATAGTTTAAATTCTTTTGCAAATTATTGGCTTTTATGTACTCATCTAAATCTTTGTCGGTCCAGTAATAAAATGGGCTTACTTTCAATATGCCATCTTTACTATAACTTAAAATGTCTTTTGAATTTCTAAAATCTGTTTGTCCAAATCTTATGTTAGTAAACCATATTTCTGGTTGATGTTCTTGAATGGCCCTTCTAAAGGGTTCCAATTTTACTGCCTCATTAAATTCATTGTATTTTGGGTCGTGTATATTGGGCAAACCAAAGGTCGATTCAATGATGGCCTTACTTAATAATGGCTTATAAACATGGATATTAAGTTTTAGCACATGAATTAGGCATTGGGCAAAATCATAGGTTTCAGAAGTATTGTAACCTGTATCGCACCATATCACATTAATATCCTTATCCCTTTTGGACACAAGATTTAATAGTGCAGAAGAATACAGGCCAAAACTTGTGGTCACAATTCGTTTATTGGACAGTTTTAATGCCCAATCCATAATCTCTTCTGGAGTTTTGTTTCTTAATTTTTTGTTTAAGTATTTTAAGTTTAATGGTCTCATGTTTTGATATGTAAATGTTCCTTTTAACGTCTGAAAAAAAGGTTTACTAGTAAGTAAACCTTCTTTGACTATTCCATTTTTCCCTGGCATATCTGTAGGTAGTAAAATTTTTACCGACATGCAGATTTCCATTTTCTACTGAATAGGCTATTATTCCTTTAATTGCCTTCATGATATTTATTTTTTTTGGTTTATAAATTACATACTTGTTCGGTTGTTTTATTGCATTTGCCGTGCCAAACGTTGTATGAAATTGAAAAACAGATAGTTATATGAATTTGAAATAATAAATTCATTTCGAGATGTCGTGAAGTAACGAGATGCCGTGAGTTAGATTATGAGATGTCGTGAGCTATATTGGTCGCTCAATACCCAAAGCTTTTATTCTTGAAGCCAATGTAGTAGGAGGCAATTTTAAGAGTTCAGCTGCACCATCTTTTCCAGAGATTTTCCACTTGGTAAGTTTAAGGGCTTTTAAGATGTTTTCTTTTTCCAAATCATTGAGTTGTTTTGAGGTAAGAATGGCATCTTTAACTGGTGGTTGTACAGTTTTTTCAGAACTGGAATGATTTGGAATTATGGCATGCCAATTTATGGTTCCATTTTGAGAGATAATGATGGCGCGTTCAACTAAATTTTGAAGTTCACGGACATTTCCTGGCCAATGGTATGAAGATAATATTGCTTTTTCTGAATCGGTCAATGAAATAGCGGGCTTGTTTAGCTTTTTGGAAAATTGATCGATCATCTCCTGGGCTATCAAACCAACGTCTTCACCACGTTGGCGAAGGGCGGGAACCTCAATAGGGAACACATTTAGCCGATAATAGAGGTCTTCTCTAAACTTTCCTTCCTTTGTAAAATCAAAAAGATTTCTATGTGTGGCAGCAATAATGCGTACATCAACCTTTATGGTTTCTGAACTTCCAACGGGATCAAATTCCCCTTCTTGAATGACCCGAAGTAATTTGGGCTGCAATTCTAAAGGAAGTTCTCCAATTTCGTCTAAAAAAATGGTGCCCTTATCGGCCAATAAGAATCGGCCTTTTCGAGAAGCAATAGCTCCCGTAAATGCTCCTTTTTCATGTCCAAATAATTCACTTTCAATAAGATTTGTTGGAATGGCCCCGCAATTGATTCGTATTAATGGTTTATCTTTTCTAAGGCTCGAATTGTGTATGGCTTTAGCCACCAATTCTTTTCCGGTACCGGTTTCTCCTGTAATTAAAACGGTGGTATTTGTTTTTGCTACTTGCTCAATAAGGTTAAGGACATTGAGCATGTTTTTATCTTTGGCGATAATACCATAGCTGTTGGTGAGCTCTTTTATCTCTTCTTCCAGATATTCCGCCTTTTTTGTGAGCAGATTTATTTGGTCTTCGGCAATGAGACGTTCTTCAATGTTTCTCAATATAAGTGTGAAAAAAATTTCTTGGTCATTTCCATAAGCATTGATAGTACCTTCATTTAAGGTTTCTGTTTCGTTGGAACCAATTACTTTTATAATTTCAGGTAAATAGTTATTGATGGATTTATTATTTTCATTTAGACTTGATTTCACCAAGTTTTCAATCAGATTGGCACTGTCATCATCAAAGAAAAACAAAACGTTGCGTTGTAACACATCATCATTTTCCAGTAGTTTATTGGCAGATGGGTTAGTCAGTATAATTCTAAAATTACTGTCAAACATGATTATGGCATCCATGGCGCCATTTATGAGGCCAGCCATTTTTGAATTTGACAGTTCACATGCTACTTTGGATCGGGTAAGCTGTTCTTGAATGATATCCAATTCCCGATGCCGTTTGATGAGTACCGATAGCACACCTTTTGAAAAGCCACTGTCATTGATCATGAGGTCTTGAAAACGCTTTCGTTCAATTTTTAATACAGTGGTCTCCTCAACTGCTGTAACAGATGCCGAACGGTTTAAATTATCTATTAATGCATATTCACCAAAACAGTCACCAACAGAAAGATGATCATAAATATGTGTTTTATCATGAATTTTAACCTTACCGTTCAAAATAATATACATAGCATCGCCAACATCACCTTTTTTAAATATGGATTTATTTTTTTCAATGATTTCAGAATTTAAATCTTTACAAAAGTGAATCAATGATTCTTGAGAAATCTCTGAAAAAAATGGAACTTCCTTTAAAAATGGTACAATCTCTTTTAATTCTTTATTTAACATTTGCCAATCGCTCAAATAAGTTCATTGATAAATATAGGAATAATTTGTAATTTTAAGCCAACTTACGTGTTTTCAATATAAATGGAATTATAAATAATTTGTTATAATTTAGCTGTGTACATGACAAAAAATTGCTTTTAGAACAATTTAATCGGAAAATCAGTATGACCCCAACCCTAAAGGGAGGCCGATTTTCCTCGATTTGCACCCTTTAGGGCCGGGGCAACAAAGCGAGGAGTTATTGAAATTGAATTTTTGTCATGTACTTTAATAATTTAGTAAACTTATTTTAGATTCTTATCATGCAACAACACAGACAGCTTTCTGCAATCATGTTTACCGATATAGCAGGTTATACGGCCATGATGCAACGTGATGAAATGTATGCTGTACAAATTAGGTCTAAGCATCGAGAAGTTTTTAAAATCGTCACAGATAAATATAATGGAGAGCTGATCCAGTATTATGGTGACGGTACATTGAGCATTTTTAAAAGTTCGGTTGAAGCCATTGAATGTGCCATAGAAATGCAAACTGAATTTCAAAAGGATCCTTCAGTACCAGTGCGAATAGGAATTCATGTGGGCGATATTATCATAACAGGATCGGATATTATTGGAGACGCTGTTAACGTCGCATCAAGAATCGAAACATTGGCTGTTCCGGGAAGTATATTGATTTCGGATGAGGTACAAGATCAAATCAAAAATCAAAAAAATATTGTTACTCAATTTGTTGGAGATTTTGATTTTAAAAATGTAGCCCAGACAATGAAAGTTTTTGCAGTTGCAAATAAGGGTATTGTTGTTCCAAAATCATCTGAATTAAGCGGGAAAACCAACATAAAAGGAAAAAGATCAGTAAACAGGAATAAAAAAAAGTATGTATTTTTGCTCACTTTTTTTTTAATCGTAATTGCTTCACTATTATTTTATAACATATTAAATAAAAATTCTAATCTTTCATTAACAAAATCAATTGCCGTTATACCGTTCTCAAATTTGAGTTCTGATGAAGACTCTGAAAACTTTACGGATGGCGTTACTGAAGATATCGTTTTGCAACTTTCTAAAATTAATGAACTTAGAGTGATTTCGAGAGCATCAATTATGCAATTTAAAGATTCCAAACAATCCATACCAGACATTGCAAAAGCACTGGGGGTCTCATACGTCTTGGAAGGTAGCGTTAGAAAATATGGCGATAAAGTAAGGATAAATGCGCAGTTGATTGACGCTCAAACCAACAACTATTTATGGGGAGAAAAATATGACAAAACATTGACCGAAATTTTTGACATTCAAAGCCAGGTTTCCAACGAAATTGCCAAGGCTTTAAAAATTACATTAAGTACAAAGGAAATATTAAATTTGAACAAACCTCCTACTGCAAATACAGAAGCTTATAATTTTTATAAAGAAGCGCAGATGACCCTAAATCAAGGCGGAGGAGCCGTGGGGGAATTGGAAAAAGCAGAAAATCTATTTTCAAAGGCTATTGATTTGGATCCTAATTTTTGTAGGGCTTATGTGGGTCTGTCCGATACTTATTTAGAGTATATTTATTGGGGAAGATCTGCTCCAAAAGAAGTTTTGGAAAAGGCATTGACCCCAGCCCTGAAGGCCTTGGAAATTAATCCAATAGATGGTGGTAGTTATGGGACACTTGGTGCCATAAGTTTTTTTAGATATGAAAAAGAAACGGCTATAAGTTATCTTCAAAAAGCTATACAAATTAACCCAAGCTATGTGGGAGCCTATGACAAATTGGCTTGGATACGTTTATTTGAAGGTAATTTGGAAGAAGCAGTTAGGCTGTTTAATGAAGTTTTGGAATTGGATCCATTATCAATTAAAAATATTGCAAATATTGCACTCTCACATTATTATTTCCATCAAATGGAAACGGGCTTAAAAGTATTGGACGATGCCCTTAAATCCAATCCCGATGATAATATATTATTATGGATGAAAGGAAACTTACTTACGGGAGCAAAACAATATGGCGAAGCCATTAAAGTATTTAACCATCGCAGTATAGGAATGAATACCAATTGGATGTTGGGTTACGCTTATGGCATGTCAGGACAATCAGAAAAGGCCAGGGAAATTCTTAATTATCAATTGGAAAGAAATGAGACTATTTTTGTGCCTCCTTACATGATCGCAACAATTTACATGGGACTTGGCGATATCAAAAATACTTTAGACTGGTTGGAAAAAGATTACGAAGTTGGCGGGCAAGGCATGTTTTTTTGGGGCCTAAAAAGAGATATCAAATTTGAACCCATAAAAAATGAACCTCGTTTTATTGCCTTATTGAACAAAATTAACTGATGAAAGTTTTTATTGGTTATTTTAGCTATCCGAATTGGTTTTAAATTTGAATACTCCACTGAACCATGTCAGAACATCGTCAGCTTTCGGCAATCATGTTTACCAATATAGAAGGGTATATGGCCCTTATGCAACAAGATGAAGATAAAGCCTTACAAATTAGATCCAAACATCTGGAAGTCTATAAAGCAACTACTGAAAAATATAAAGGAGAACTGATTCAGTTTTATGGTGATTCTACATTGAGCATTTTTAAAAGTTCAGTAGAAGCCATAGAATGTGCCATAGCGTTACAAATTGCTTTTCAAAGAGAACCCTCAATACCTGTAAGAATTGGAATCCATGTTGGTGATATTATAAGGACAGGCTCCGATATTATAGGTGATGCAGTTAACGTTGCCTCAAAAATTGAAGCTTTATCAGTCCCCGGAAGTGTATTGATTTCCGATAAGGTTCATGATCAAATTAAAAACCAAAATTTGATTAAGGTCAAATTTCTTGATGATTTCAATCTTAAAAATGTTGTTGAAACGATCTCTGTTTATGCCATTGCAAATAAAGGATTGATCATTCCCAGCCTAAATGAAATTAAGAAAAGACAAACTAAAAATTTGCAAAACGACCTTTACAGTTCCAAAACGAAAAATGCATTATTTGGTGTTCTAGGAATAGCTTTGTTAATTGTGATGGCCACTTTTTTCTATTTTAAGTTTTATACTGCTTCCCAATTGCCAAAAGAAAATACTATTGCTGTATTACCGTTTGATAATTTAAGCACCGATGAAGATTCCAACATTTTTACCGACGGAATAACAGAAGATATATTGACCAACTTATCCAAGTTAAAGCAATTGCACGTTATTTCCAGAACTTCAGTAATTAAATACAAAAACTCAAACAAGACTGTCACTGAGATTGCCAAAGAATTGGGAGTGGTTTATATCTTGGAAGGCAGTATTAGAAAAAATGGCGACAAAATAAGGGTTACGGCCCAATTGATCAATGCAAAAACAGACGAGCATATATGGGCCGATAATTATGATAAGACAATTACCGATATTTTTGCCATTCAATCGGAAGTTTCAAAGGAAATAGTTGGAGCCATGCAATTTGAAATTTCTGTAGAGGATCAAGAAATTTTATCAGACATACCTACCAAAAACATTGATGCCTATCAGTTATTTTTGCGGGGTAGAAAAGAGGCCGATAAGCGAACCCCGGAAAGTATTTCCAAAAGTATTGAATTCTATCAAAAGGCCATTGATTTAGATCCTAATTATGCTGAAGCCTATGCAGAAATTGCAAACTCCATTTTTTTACAAACATATTATGGAAATACAGACCCAGATGCCGCCAGAAGTAAGGCCGAATCGTATTTAGACAAAGCCGAAAAATTAAATAATAACATTTCAAGAGTTTATACGGTTAAGGGACTACTATATAACTATTCCAAACGGTATGATAAAGCTAAGCAAGCTTTTGAACGAGCTATAATACTTTCTCCAAACGACGTTACTGCAAGGCACCAATATGCCACCTTTTTTTATTATATAGAAGATTATGGCAAGCAATTGGAACAGGCTGAAATTGCCTATAAATTGGATCCATTGTCTTTCGCGACCGCCTCAAATCTGTTTACGGCCTATACTGCAACGGAAAAATACGATGAGGCCGAAAAACTGATAGATGATATTGTGACCAATAATAAGGAAAGCGACCCTTTTGTGATCAACAGATTATACATGCGACTTTACATGGGAAAACCAGATTATGCAAAAGCCATTGAACCTTTGAAGTTTCTAGCAAAAGAAGATGTGAACTATTTGCGTTTTTTAGGCTATAGTTATGCCCAAATTGGCGACACAGTAAATGCTTATAAAGTCATAAATGGTATAAAAGCATTGCCACCCCATAGAATGCAAAGCCATAGGATAGCGGTTGTTTTTGCTGGATTGGGTGAAAATGATAGCGTGTTCCTTTATTTGGATACTGCACGAAATAAGAGCGATTTTTTTAATAGCAACCGGCTATATTACTTTGATGAGGTAAAGAAGGATCCACGTTATCAAGAGCTTCTTAATGCTCATAATATCAACATCACGGATGACTAACAACTTAGGTCTGCAACAAAATAGAATTCTTTAATACTTATGTGACATTTATTGCCTTAATTTTAGAAAAAATCTTTATTTTTAAGGCTTAATATAATTTTTCCAACAATAATTGAGATTGATAGCATTAAGGTGTCCTAAATTTTTAGGGCATCTTTTTTAATTTATAGATGTAACAATTTAAATATTGGAACGTCAAACCAGCATCAACCTACCTGACGCAGCCTGTCGGCAAACAGGGCAGCCAGGTCAATAATCATAAATATCATGAGAACAGATAATCAATTATTGGTCGTTACACATTTAAGTCAATTATTGACTTTTGTAACTGGATTTGGAGGTCTTATAGTTCCATTAATTCTATGGGCGACCCAAAAAGAAAAAGTATATGCCATGGACGAGCAAGGGAAGCGCATCATTAATTTTCAGTTGAGTATTATTGTATATGCCATTTTGTGCGTTCCAGCCATTTTGTTATTGGGTCTTGGAATCTTGGGACTAATAGTAATTGGTATCCTCTCTTTTGTTTATCCTATAATCAATGCCATAAAAGCCAGTAATGGCGAATCACCAAAATATCCTTTATCTCTAAATTTTATTAGTTAGTTAGTGAATTCCCACGTAGGTGGGAACCAATTTTGAGGTAAACCAAAACGCTCACTTTTTTAAGTGAGCGTTTTTCATTTATAATTAAAGGTGTTTACTAGTTGTTCAGCATTACAGGCATCACGAGCATGGTGATGTGCTCACCTTCGTCCAGACCATCCGTTGGGGTCAAAATACCTGCTCTATTTGGTAAGCTCATTTCCAACTGAACTTCATCGGCATTGAGATTGTTCAACATTTCGGTTAAAAAGCGGGAATTGAACCCTATTTGGATATCGTCGCCCTGATAGTCGCAGGTCAAACGTTCTTCTGCCTTATTGGAATAATCAATATCCTCTGCTGAAACATTGAGTTCAGCACCGGCAATCTTTAAACGGATTTGATGTGTTGTCTTATTCGAGAATATGCTCACACGACGCACCGAATTTAAAAATTGGGTCCGGTCTATCGTCAATTTATTGGGGTTTTCCCTTGGGATGACCGCTTCGTAATTTGGA